>CAZONS010000097.1:0-11104 GCA_964581195.1 uncultured Thiobacillus sp.
TGCTTGCTAATAACGATCAATCCAGCCTCCAGACCTGCAATGGGGGTTTCTCGGTGGGATCATGGGCAAGTACCGGGAACCGCGGCGGAGCGCACGGCGCGGAATCCGAAATAGGTGGCGATGTAGGTCGGCACTCTGCCCATGCGCTCGGCATTGCGCAGATATCTCACGCCATACGCATAGCCACCGCCCCGCCTGACGCGCAATTCCTTGTCGACCGCGATGGGCGTGTCGGGTCCGAGGGGATCCGTGGCTACCAGACTGGCATGGTTGTAGTCGTCCACCCACCAGTTCCAGACCCATTCCCATACATTGCCCGCCATGTCGTACAACCCGTATCCGTTAGGTAGATAGACGCCCACGCTAGTGGCCCTACCTTCGTTGTAGTTCGCGATCGTGGGATTCACCAGACCGAGTTCCGCGGGGTCGTTGCCCCAGGGCCAGCGATTGGCGGCGAGTCCACCGCGCGCGGCCTTTTCCCATTCGGCCTCGGTGGGCAGGCGGTAGCCGGTACCCGTCCAGTCGACCATGGCATTGGTCAGATTCACCCGGCCCGTCCGATACACCGTGGCGCGACCCGCGTCCGTGTAATAGGCCGGAGTGAGTCCTTCCATTTCCGAACGCGCATTGAGCCATTTCACGGTGTCATACCAGCTGACCGTGGTGACCGGCATGTCGGTGCCCAGGCCGTCGGCGCCGCTTCTGCCCGGGTTGTCGAAGGTGTAGATGTTCGCGCCTCGGGCGGGATCCGTTGCCCAGTCGTACACGGTCTTCCAGAGGTCGTGGGTGGTCTCGTAGCGATCGATGCAGAAGCCGCCGATCGACAGATTCTTCACCGGCAAGGCGTAGGTGATGGCATTGGCGCCAGCGGCGTCGTTGCTGTCGCCGAACAGGAAACTCCCGGCCGGGATGCTCACCATGCGGTCGTTCGCGACGGCGATGGTCGAGGCTCTGGGGGTTGCGGCGGCCTGCGGCGAGGTGGTGCTTTCTCCCGCCGCATTGGCGGCGGTCACCACGAAGAAGCTGGCCTTGTTCAATGGCAGTCCGGACATCGTATACGGGCTGCTGACGTTGTTCACCACCGTGCCCGTGGCCTTGGTCACGCCCCAGGAACTGCCGTGATACAGGTTGTAGGAGGTGGCGCCGGCGGAGGCGGTCCAGGTCAGCACGACCTGGGTCGGGTCGGTGGGCGAGAGCGCGGCCTGCAGGTTGGCGGGCGCCACGGGTGGCGGCGTGGGCGATGGCGTGGCGCTGGCGTGGAAGGAATCCGCGCTTTCGCCGACCGCGTTCATCGCGGTGACGATGACGTAGTAGGGGGTGCCGCTGGTGAGCGGTGTCACGACCGACGGGCTGGTCACGCCGGTGATTTTCGTGCCGGTGGTCTTGGTGACGGTGGCGCTGGTGCCGTAGTAGAGGTTGTAGGAGGTGGCGCCGTCGGAGGCGTCCCAGCTCACGGTCATCTGGCCGCTGCCGGCGTCGGCATGGATGTTCAGCGGTGCCGGGGGGGGCGCGGGGTCGGCGGCAACCGCCGAGATCTCCTTGGAAACCGCGCTTTCGCCGCTCGCGCCGACGGCGGTGACCACCGCGTAATAGCGGGTGCCGTTGGTCAGGTCACGGATGGTTTGCGGGCTGCCGACCCCGGCGACCTTGGTCGCGGTGGCGGGGTTCACCGGTGTGCTGGCGACATAGTAGATGTTGTAACTGGTGGCGCCGCCCACTCCCGACCAGGTGACGGTGATGCGGGCGCGACCGCCATCGACGGTGACCTGCTCGGGCGCGTTGACGACCGCGGCGGGTGTGCCGCCGCTGCCGCCACCGCCGCCGCAACCGCCGAGCGCGGCGATGAAAAAGGCCACGGCAAAACCCATGCTCAGCATGATCCATCGCGAGGTTTTCATTTGTTATTCCTTCTTTTCGTTTGCAGGGGAGCGGGGGGACCCTCGCGTGGCGCGCGAGCGATGCAACCGTGACGCCGGGTGACTTCCACACGGCCGTCGTCATGTGCTGATCCCATAAGTTATGGATAGCACACGCGTCCCATCGGGCCAGTGGACTTGCCCGATGGGCGAGAGCGTCGTGGAGAGGGCGTCGCGCGCGTCTGCCGGGTTTCGGCTGCAACGTTCTTGGGTTAACCTGCCGGGCGTTTTCAATGTCGCCCGTGACGCCTGGCCCAGGACTGGTATCACGGGGGCTGGCGGCGTCCGCGTCGCCTTTTACAACAGGTACCCATTTCCTTGATTGCTCGCTCCGCCTTAGTGGTCCGTCTGCCTTCTCTCGTGTCGTTCGTCGCCCTGGCGCTGCTGACATGGACCCTGGCGCACTGGACCTGGGTATTCATGACGCCACGCGCGCGGGACGCGGCGAGTGCTCCTCCGGCTCCGGTACTCGGCAAGTTGCTCGCGGAAAAGGCGGTGGCCTTCCGCCTGTTCGGAGGGGTGCTGGGCGCGGCTTCGGATGCGGGGGGGGCGCCGGTCGCGGTGGCCTCCAACATCAGTGTGCAGGGCATCTATGCGGCGCGCGACGGCCGTTCCGGTTTTGCCGTGCTGGTGGTCGATGGACGAACCCTGTCGGCCCTGCTGGGCGATGAATTCATGCCCGGCATGGTGTTGCATCAGGTATACGCGGATCGCGTGGAGATCCAGCGCGGTGGCCAGATCGAGGTTGCAAGGATGGCGCCCGCGGCCATGCCCGCCGCCATCGACACTTCCGCTTCACCCGGGGTGTCTCCCGGTCTGCATGTCGATGTGCGAGAGCTGGGGCCCCGTCTCTATACGTTCTCCCGCGCGAAATTACTCAAGGCCTTGCGAACCGCGGACCAGTTGATCCTGCTGGGACGGTTCGGCCGGCATCCACGCGGTGGCCTGGTCCTGGAGCGCAGCCCGGCCGGCGGCCTGCCGGAAAAACTGGGGTTGCGTGTCGGCGACGTGGTGACCGGAGTCAACGGGAAATCGCTGGCCGGGATGGGTGATATGGTGCGTCTCTACGAGCAACTGGTGAAAAGCGAGAGGGTCGGCGTGGATGTCCTGCGAGCAGGCGGCAATATGAATATCAACATACGGGTTACACCATGACGCGAAGCTTATCCGCGATACGAGGCGTGGCGGTCGCCTGTCTGTTCTCCATGGCGACCATGGCGAGCGCGGCGACCGGTCCGGTGATGCTCAACTTCGTCAACGCGGAGATCGATTCCGTGGTGCGGGCGATGGGGCAGATCACCGGCAAGAATTTCCTGCTCGATCCGCGCGTGAAAGGGACGATCAGCATCTCCTCGGTCAAGCCGGTGAGCGCCGATCTGGCCTATCAGATCCTGATTTCCTCGCTGCGCATGCAGGGTTTCACGGCGGTGGAAGGCAGGGGCGTGGTGAAGATCCTGCCTGAGGCGGACGCCAAGCAGCATTACAGCGCCACTTACGGGAAGACGGTGAAAAGCAGCGGCGACCAGGTGGTGACCCAGGTCTATCCGCTGCAGCACGCCACGGCGGCGCAGCTGGTGGGCGTGCTGCGCCCCCTGGTCGCGCCGAACAACGCGGTGTCGGCCTATCCCGGCTCGAACACGCTGGTGATCACCGACTATGCCGACAACCTCAAGCGCATCAGCCAGATCATCGAGGCCATCGACCGGCCGAACGAGGCCGAGTTCAACATCATCAAGGTCAAGCATCTCTCCGCGATCGAGCTGTCGCAGCAGCTTTCACGCCTGTTCGCCGAGCCGACCGGCGCGCCGGCGCAGGCCGGCGGCACGTCGCTGTTGATCGCGGCCGACGCGCGCAGCAACAGCCTGCTGGTGCGCACCGACAACCAGGGCAAGCTGGATACCCTGCGGGCGATGGTGGCGCAGTTGGACATGCCTTCCGCCGGCATGAGCAACCTGCAGGTTATCCATCTGCGCAATGCCGACGCGACCAAGCTGGCGGAGACCCTGCGCGCGCTGGCGGCGGGCGAGACGCGCGCGGCCGCCACCCCCACCGCGCCGGGCGCCGCGCCCGTCGCCGGCGGCGGGGCGGGCGGCAGTGGCGGAGTGACCATCCTGGCCGATGCCACCAGCAACTCCCTGGTCATCAATGCCCCGGACCATCTCTACAACAGCCTGCGCGCCGTCATCGACAAGCTGGACGCACAGCGCGCGCAGATCTTCGTCGAAGCCCTGATCGTGGAAGTCACCAGCGACAAGGCGGCGGAACTCGGGGTGCAGTGGATGGCGCCCGTGGATATCGGCGGTGGCAATGCGGTCATCGCCGGCTCCATTCTGAGCGCGGTGAATCCGGTGAGCCTGACCGTCAATCCGGCAAGCCTGGGACGCGGCATGAACCTCGGCCTGGTGCGCGATTTCACGTGGAACGGCAAGTCGTATACCAGTCTGTCGATGCTGGCGCGGGCCCTGCAGTCGGACACCGAGGCCAACGTGTTGTCGACCCCGAATCTGCTGACCCTGGACAACGAGGAAGCCAAGATCGTGATCGGCCAGAACGTGCCGTTCATCACCGGCAGCTATTCCCAGGCCGCGACCGCCGGCGCCACCTCCGGCATCAATCCGTTCCAGACCATCGAGCGCAAGGATGTCGGCATCACCCTGAAGGTCAAGCCCCTGATCGTAGAGGGTGGCAAAATCAAGCTGAACATCATGCAGGAAGCCTCCAGCGTGCAGAAAAAGGCGAATGCCTCCGAAGTCGGCGCGTCCGACCTGATCACCAACAAGCGCACCATCGAGACCACGGTTCTGGTCGAGGACGGCAAGGCCATCGTCCTGGGAGGGCTGATCCAGGACGATGTCCAGACCTCCGTCGACAAGGTGCCCGGTCTCGGCGATCTTCCCTTGATCGGCGCGCTGTTCCGTTCCGAAAGCCGGGCGCGGGTGAAAACCAATCTGATGGTGTTCCTGCGGCCGGTCGTGGTGAACACGCCAGAATCCATGTCCAGGCTGACCGATAGCCGTTACGACTACATTCGCGGCATCTATGGCGCGTTCCCGGCGCCTCGCCGCGCGTTGTTGCCGGACAACGCGCCCGGTGTCCTGCCCGATTTGCGGATGGACCGCATACTGGTGCCGAAGCCGCCGGAGTCGGCCGAACCCGCGCCGGCGCCGGAAAACCCCCGGAACGCCCCCGCCCTGCCCAGCATGGGCTGGTTCGATTGACCTCGATGTCGTCCATCGATCCCGCCGTCGTCCGGCGCATTCCCTACCACGCCGCGCGCGGCCAGGGCATCGTCGCCGCCCGTCGGGTCGGCGACGCCATCGAGGTCTGGGTGCGCCAGGGCGCCAGCGTGACGGCGCTGTCCGAGGCGCGCCGGATCCTGGCGGCACCGCTGCTGCCGGTCATGCTCGCCACGGACGAGTTCGAATCCCGCCTGGCTCAGGCCTACGCGCGCGAGGAAGGTCATGCCGCGCAGATCATGGACGACCTCGAACAGGAGATCGACCTCTCCGCCCTGGCCCAGGACATCCCGGCGGTGGGCGATCTGCTCGAATCGGAGGACGACGCGCCGATCATCCGCCTGATCAACGCGCTGCTCGCCCAGGCCCTGCGCGAGGGCGCCTCCGACATCCACCTGGAAGCCTATGAGAACCGTTCGGTGATCCGCTATCGGGTCGATGGCGTCCTGCGCGACGTGATGGCGCCACCGCGCGCGCTGCACGCGGCGCTGGTGTCCCGGATCAAGGTCATGGCCAGCCTCGACATCGCCGAGAAGCGCCTGCCCCAGGACGGCCGCATCTCGCTGCGGGTGGCCGGCCGGCCGGTCGACGTGCGGGTCTCCACCCTGCCCACCGGCCATGGCGAGCGTGTGGTGTTGCGCCTGCTCGACAAGCAGCATGGCCGCCTGGAACTGGAGGCGCTGGGGATGAATCCGTCGACCCTGGCGGCGCTGGACAGTCTGATCCGGGCGCCGCACGGCATCATCCTGGTCACCGGCCCCACCGGCTCCGGCAAGACCACCACCCTCTACGCCGCGCTGTCGCGGCTGGATGCGGCGAAGCTCAACATCATGACGGTGGAGGACCCGATCGAGTACGACCTCGATCAGATCAGCCAGACCCACGTCAATCCGCGCATCGACCTCACCTTCGCCCGGGCGCTGCGGGCGATCCTGCGGCAGGACCCGGACGTGGTGATGATCGGCGAGGTGCGCGACCTGGAAACCGCGCAGATCGCGGTGCAGGCCTCGCTCACCGGTCACCTGGTGCTGGCCACCCTGCACACCAACGACGCCCTCGGGGCGGTGACCCGCCTGGCCGACATGGGGGTGGAGCCCTATCTGCTGGCGACCAGCCTGATCGGCGTGCTCGGCCAGCGCCTGGTGCGGCGCCTCTGCCCGGCCTGCAAGCGCCCGGAGCCGGCCGATGCCACGGAAAGGGCCGCGCTCGCGGGTCATGCCGTGGACCAGGTGATGCACGCCGTCGGTTGCCCGGAGTGCAACCAGACCGGTTATCGCGGCCGTACCGGCGTCTACGAGCTGTTCACCCTCAGCGACGCCGCCCGCCGCCTCATCCATGACGGCGCCAGCGAGGCCGCGCTGCGCGAGATCGCGGGCGGCAGCGGCTGGATCAGTCTCTACGATGACGGCCTGCGCTGGGTGGCGGCGGGAGAGACCACGCTGGAGGAAGTGATGCGGGTGGCCAGGGCATGAGGAGCGCGCCCGGCGCAGGTGGCCCCCCCCTTTATCAAAGGGGGGCGCGGATCCCGTTCGCCCCAATCTGGAAAGCCTGATCGCGCATGGCCGGATTCCGTTTCGAAGCCGTCGATGTCGCCGGGCGCCGCGAGAGCGGTGTGCTGGAGGCCGACACGCCGCGCCAGGCACGGGCGAAGTTGCGCGAGCGAGGCCTCATCCCGACCCAGGTCGAGGTCTTGCTGGAAACCGTGGAGAAGACGCGCGGGCGCACGTTGCGCGAACGCGGTCTCTCCACCGCCGACCTCGCGCTCGCGACACGCCAGATGGCGACCCTGCTGGCCGCCGGTCTGACCATGGAGGAGTCCCTCTCCGCCTGCATCGAGCAATCCGAATCCGTCGCCACCCAGCGGGTGCTCGCCGGGGTGCGTGGCGAGGTGCTGGGTGGCGCTTCGCTGTCGCGCGCGATGGCGCGCTACCCCGCCGTGTTCTCCGAGTTGTACCGCACCATCGTCGCCTCCGGTGAGGACTCCGGCAAGCTCGGCGCCGTGCTGGAGCGGCTGGCGGATTACATCGAGGCACGCAATGCCCTGCATCGCCGGGTCAGCCTGGCCTTCATCTATCCCGCCCTGGTCACCGCCGTCTCCATCCTGGTGGTGACCGGTCTGCTGACCTATGTGGTGCCACAGGTGGTGGCGGTGTTCGAAAACTCGCACCAGACCCTGCCGCTGCTGACCCGTGCCCTGATCGGCCTCTCCGATCTGCTGCGCGGTTACGGCATCTATCTCCTGGGCGCGCTGGCCGCCGCCGCGTTTCTGTTCACTCGCGCCCTGCGCGGCGAGGCTTTCCGCCGCCGCTGGCATCTGTCCCTGTTGCGCCTGCCCCTGATCGGCCGGCTCACCCGTACCGTCAACACCGCGCGCCTGACCAGCACCCTGGCCATCCTCTCGGGTAGCGGCGTGCCCCTGCTCTCCGCCTTGCAGGCCGCCGCCGGCGTCGTCGCCAACCTGCCCATGCGCGCCGCGGTGGACGAGATCTTCAAGCGGGTGCGCGAGGGCGGCAGTCTGAGCCGCGCCATCGCCGCCACCGGCATGTTCCCGCCAGTGATGACGCATCTGGTCGCCAGCGGCGAGAAGAGTGGACGTCTCCCGGAAATGCTCGACCGCATCGCCAGCCAGCAGACCCAGGAACTCGATACCCGCGTGCTCTCGCTCACCGCCTTGCTGGAGCCGGTGCTCATCCTGGTGATGGGTGGCGTCGTCCTGCTCATCGTGCTGGCGATCCTGATGCCCATCTTCGAGATGAACCAGATGATCCGCTGAGCGCATCGCCGTGGCGGGCGCCGCCTTCAGCCCATCGCGCTGAAATTTCCCGCGCGCTTCCCGCGTCTGGCTGCTATACCAGCACCATAAAGGTGGTTTATGCATCCATCGGCAGGAGAGAGCGATGAAGCGCAAGATCAAACGCCAACTGGCCTTGGTGGGCTTTGCAGTGGTGGCGGGAGCCTGTACATCGGCTTATGCCAAGGGCGGCAGGATCAGCCAGGCGGGTCATGACTATGATGCAGCCTGGTCGGTCGAGCAATTCTCGACGCTGCCGTTCGATCAGACTCGCGATGTCGCCGCGTTTTCAGGCAGTCTGCTGGGCTCCCTCAAGGAAATTCTGGGTGGTCTGGATTACGCCGTCGGGAATGGCGTGAATCTCGCGCGGCGCAATGGCTTTGGCCTCCATACCTTCAGGCCGGCCATGGGCTTGGGCATGAGTGAGGATCCGCGTTTGAACGGTAGCTACACCGGTTTTGCCTTGCGCATCGGTTTCTGATTCGTCACCCGCTCACACGGAAGTGAGGGGGCGGACGCGACGTCCCGCTCGGGGCGTCGTCCGTTTCGGCGTGGCTCGGGCCACGCCGGCCTTCTCGATCAGAAGGCTTTGCGGTAGCCTCGGCGTCCGGTGCCAGGTCCTGGGGAGGGGGGTTGGCGCCGTGCTTCCCTCCTTACGGTTCCCCCATGACTTCGATCCTTCTCTACGACACCACCCTGCGCGACGGCTCGCAGCGTGAGGACATCTCCCTTTCCGTCGAAGACAAGCTGACCATCGCCCACCGCCTGGCGGCCTTCGGCATGCACTACATCGAATGCGGCTGGCCCGGCTCCAACCCCAAGGACGCCGAGTTCTTCGCGCGGGCGCGCCGCATGAACCTGCCGGCGCGGCTGGCCGCCTTCGGTCGCACCCGCCACGCCAACGCCCGTTGCGACGACGACGCCAACCTGCGCGCCCTGATCGAGGCCGGCACGCCGGCGGTGACCCTGGTCGGCAAATCGTGGGATTACCACGTCAGCCATGTGCTGAAGGCCACGGAGGAGGAAAACCTGGCGATGATTCGCGACAGCGTCGCCTGGATGAAAGGGCAGAGCAGGGAAGTGCTGTTCGATGCCGAACATTTCTACGACGGCTTTCTCGCCAATCCGGGTTATGCCCTGGCGACCCTGCGCGCGGCGGCGGAGGCGGGCGCCGACTGGCTGGTGCTGTGCGAGACCAATGGCGGCAAGCTGCCCTGGGAAATGGAAGCCATCACCCGCGAGGTGGCGGCCCGGCTACCCGCCGCGAAACTGGGCGTGCATTGCCATAACGATACCGGCTGCGCGGTGGCCAATTCGCTGGCGGCTGTGCGCGTCGGCGCGCATCTGGTGCAAGGCACCGTCAATGGCTACGGCGAGCGGGTCGGCAATGCCGATCTGGTCACGATCCTGCCCAATCTGCAATTGAAGATGGGGCACACGGTCGTGCCCGAGGAACGCCTGCGCGAACTGACCAGCCTGTCGCGCTTCGTCGCCGAGGTGGTCAACCTGAAGCACGACGATCACCAGCCCTATGTCGGTCATTCCGCCTTCGCCCACAAGGGCGGCATCCATGTCGCGGCGATCCTGAAATCGCCGGACACCTACCAGCACATCGACCCGGAGCGGGTCGGCAACGCGATGCGTTCGGTGACCTCTGAACTGTCCGGGCGTGGCAATCTGCAGTTGCAGGCGCGGCGATTGGGGCTGGATCTCGACAACGAGGCGGCGCAGCACGTACTGGGGCAAATCAAGCATCTGGAACATGAAGGTTTCACCTTCGAGGCCGCCGAGGCCAGTGTCGAACTGATGTTCCACCGGCTCGATCCGGATTACATCCGGCCCTTCGAACTGCTCGACTACTTCGTCATCACCGAGCGTCGACACGGGCGCGGCCTGCTCGCGGAGGCGACGGTGAAGGTCAGGGTCGGTGACGCGATCCAGTTCACCGCCGCCGAGGGCAACGGTCCGGTCAATGCGCTGGCCACCGCCCTGCAGAATGCCCTGGTGGATACCTACCCGGTGCTGCGCACGGTGCACCTGACCGACTACAAGGTCCGCATCCTCGCCGGTACCGCCGGCACCGCCGCCAACACCCGCGTGCTGATCGATTTCCAGAGTGGCGAGGCAACCTGGACCACGGTGGGTGCCAACGCCAACATCATCGATGCCAGTTGGCGCGCATTGTCGGACAGCATGGAATATGCCCTGCTGCGGCTGGGCATGTAGCGCCGGCGTCTCGCCGGCTTTGTCGTTGGGTAGGTCGGGTCAGCGGCCTTATCGCGTAACCCGACACACCGCCGGTTGTCCGCGCGTTGTCGGGTTACGGCGCAAAAACCGCGCCTAACCCGACCTACAGCCTTACTCGCCATCGCCTTGCCCCCCTCCGACGTGAAATAATCCGCCACTTTCTTATGCAGCTGCCGCCATGACCGCCCGCACTCTCTACGACAAACTCTGGGACGCCCACGTCGTCCACCAGGAAGCCAACGGCACCGCGTTGCTCTACATCGACCGCCATCTGGTGCATGAAGTGACCAGCCCGCAGGCCTTCGAGGGTCTCAAGCTGTCCGGGCGCAAGCTGTGGCGGGCGAGCACGATCCTGGCCACACCCGACCACAACGTGCCGACCACGGATCGCGCGGCGGGCATCGTCGATCCGGTCTCGCGTACCCAGGTGGAGACCCTGGATGCCAATTGCGCCGAACTCGGCCTCAACGAGTTCCGCATGAGCGATCATCGCCAGGGCATCGTCCATGTCATCGGTCCGGAACAGGGCTTCACGCTGCCGGGCACCACCCTGGTCTGCGGCGACTCGCATACCAGCACCCACGGCGCCTTCGCCGCCCTGGCCTTCGGCATCGGTACTTCCGAGGTCGAGCACGTGCTGGCGACGCAATGCCTGTGGCAGTCGAAGTCGAAGAGCATGCTGGTGAAGGTGGACGGCGAGTTGCCGGCGGGCGTCACCGCCAAGGACATCGCGCTCGCCATCATCGGCAAGATCGGCACGGCGGGCGGCACCGGCTATGCGGTCGAGTTCGGCGGCGAGGCGATCCGCGCCCTGTCGATGGAAGGCCGCATGACCCTGTGCAACATGGCCATCGAGGCGGGCGCCCGCGCCGGCATGGTCGCGGCCGACGAGAAAACGATCGCTTACGTCGAAG
>CAZONS010000098.1:0-11025 GCA_964581195.1 uncultured Thiobacillus sp.
CTATCCCATTCATCGCCCTGCGCCTTCGTTCGAAGAACAGTCCACCCGCGTGGAAGTGTTCGAGACCGGCGTGAAAGTCATTGACCTGATCGCCCCGTTCACCAAGGGCGGCAAGACCGGCATCTTCGGCGGCGCGGGCACCGGCAAGACCGTCATCATCATGGAACTCATCCGCTCGGTCGCGACCGAACACGAAGGCAACTCGGTGTTCGCGGGCGTGGGCGAACGCACCCGCGAAGGCACGCAACTCTATCGCGAAATGATCGAGTCGGGCGTGATGAAGGATACCGTGATGGTTTATGGGCAGATGAACGAACCCTCGGGCGTGCGCCTGCGCGTGGCGCTCACCGCGCTCTCGATGGCGGAATATTTCCGCGACCAGGGCAGGGACGTTATGCTCTTCATTGACAACATCTTCCGCTTTTCGATGTCCGGATCCGAGGTGTCGGCGTTGCTCGGGCGCATGCCCTCCGCAGTGGGATACCAGCCGACGCTCGCGACGGAAATGGGCGAATTGCAGGAACGCATCACCTCCACGCGCACCGGCTCGATCACTTCGTTCCAGGCCGTCTACGTGCCCGCCGACGACTTGACCGATCCGTCGCCCGCCACCACCTTCGCCCACCTCGACGCGACGCTGGTGCTGAGCCGTCAGGTGGCCGAGCTGGGTATCTACCCCGCCGTCGACCCGCTCGATTCCACCTCCCGTATTCTCGACCCGCTGGTCGTGGGCGAGGAGCATTACAGTGTCGCCCGCCAGGTACAGGCGACCCTGCAGCGCTACAAGGAGCTGCGCGACATCATCGCCATTCTCGGCATGGATGAACTTTCCCCCGAGGACAAGCTGGCCGTCAGCCGCGCCCGCAAGATCCAGCGCTTCCTCTCGCAGCCGTTCTTCGTCGCGGAAGTGTTTACTGGCGCGGCCGGCAAATATGTCTCGCTGAAGGACACCATCGCGAACTTCAAGGCCATCGTCGCCGGCGAATACGACCACCTGCCCGAACAGGCCTTCTACATGGTCGGCACCATCGACGAAGCGGTCGAGAAAGCCAAGACCCTCCAATAAGGACCCGGCATCATGGCCATGACCCTACATGTCGATATCGTCAGCGCGGAAGCGTCCATCTACTCCGGTCTTGCCGAGTTTGTGGTGGTGCCCGCCGAGATGGGCGAAGTCGGCATCTACCCGCGCCATACGCCCTTGCTGACCCGCCTGAAGGCGGGTTCGGTGCGGATCAAGTCCCCGGACAAGTCCGAGGAAGACCTGATCTACGTCTCCAGCGGCATACTGGAAGTACAGCCTGGCGTCGTCACCATCCTTTCGGATACCGCGATTCGCGGCGCCGACCTGGATGAGGCGCGCGTCCTGGAGGCCAAGAGCAAGGCCGAGGAAGTGATGCGCAACAGAACTTCCGCGATGGATTACGCGCAGGCGCAGGCCGAGCTCGCCGAAGCCGTGGCACAGCTTGCCGCCATTCAGAAGCTGCGCAAGATCAAACATTGATACAGGCACCCGGCCGACGCCGTCAGGCGGGTGGAATCACCCGTTCAATCATTGACATGGCAGGATTCGGCCGGGATAATCCGCGCCTCATTTTGTGCCCGGTGATGTAGCTCAGACGGTTAGAGCGGCGGATTCATAACCCGCAGGTCGGCGGTTCGATTCCGCCCATCACCACCAATCCCATTCCTCAAGCCGTCCCATCGAGACCGGCAACACGCCCCAGGCATGCCACGCAAGGTTTACATCCGCACATTCGGTTGCCAGATGAACGAGTACGACTCGGACAAGATGGCCGATGTGCTGGCAACGGATGCCGACTATATCCTGACCGAGAGTCCGGAAGACGCCGATGTCATCCTGTTCAATACCTGTTCCGTGCGTGAGAAGGCGCAGGAGAAGGTGTTTACCGATCTGGGGATGGTGAAGCATCTGAAACAGGCAAAACCCGACCTGATCATTGGAGTCGGGGGGTGCGTGGCCTCTCAGGAAGGGGCCGCCATAGTCCAGCGGGCGCCCTATGTCGACCTCGTCTTCGGCCCCCAGACCCTGCATCGCCTGCCGGCGATGATGGCGCAGCGCAGAACCAGCGGCGTGCCGCAGGTCGACATCTCCTTTCCCGAGATCGAGAAATTCGATCACTTGCCACCATCACGCGTTGAAGGGGCCACTGCTTTCGTGTCGATCATGGAAGGGTGCAGCAAGTACTGCACCTTCTGTGTCGTCCCGTATACCCGTGGAGAGGAGGTCTCCCGGCCCTTGGCGGATGTGCTGGCGGAAGTCGCCCATCTGGCCAGCGAGGGGGTAAAGGAAGTCACGCTGCTCGGGCAGAACGTGAATGCCTATCGGGGTGAGATGGGGGATGTCGGCGGCTCGGAAGAGCTTGCCGACTTCGCGTTGCTGCTCGAACTCGTCGCCGACATCCCTGGCATCGAGCGTATCCGTTTCACCACCTCGCATCCGCGTGAATTCACACCACGCCTGATCGATGCATACGCCAGACTGCCGAAACTCGTCTCCTACCTGCATCTTCCAGTGCAATCCGGTTCCGATCGCGTGCTGGCGGCGATGAAGCGCGGTTACACGGCGCTCGAGTACAAGAGCATCGTGCGCAGGATTCGCGAAGCAAGACCGGACATCAGCCTCTCCTCCGATTTCATCATCGGTTTCCCCGGCGAGACCGAGGTGGAGTTCGAGGCCACGATGCGGCTGATCGATGAAGTCGGTTTCGATGCCTCGTTCAGCTTTGTCTATAGTCCGAGACCGGGCACGCCAGCCGCCGACATGCCCGACGACACACCACACCAGGAGAAGATGCGGCGCCTGTATCGCTTGCAGGAGCGCATCAATGCCCAGGCCGCCGCCATCAGCGCGAGCATGGTCGGCAGTGTGCAGCGCGTGCTCGTGGAGGGCCCCTCGAAAAAGGATGTCAGTGAACTGATGGGCAGGACGGAGAACAATCGTATCGTCAACTTCCCGGCGCCCGCTCGGCTCATCGGCCAGTTTGTCGACGTCACCATCACCAAGGCGCTGCCGCACAGCCTTCGCGGCGAAGTGGTGGTCCGACCCTGATGCAGGTGACGTTCACTCCAGTCGACAACCTGCGGCTGGCCAATCTCTGCGGTGTACTCGACGAGAACCTTCGGCAGATGGAAACCGCCCTGAATGTCACCATCACCCGCCGCGGTGAAGTCTTTCAGGTGGCGGGCGAGTCCGACAAGCAGGAACACGCGATCAAGCTGATCAAGGATTTCTACCAGCGCGCCCGTAAACCCCTCGACATCGACGATATTCAGCTCGCCCTGGTCGAGGTGGTGCACAAGCCGCATCTGGCCAACGACAGCGAGGGCGACATACCCGTTCTGATGACGAGGCGGACTGGGCTGCATGGGCGCACGCCGCGCCAGAACGCCTACATTCGGCAGATGATGGAATACGACATCACGTTCGGCATCGGTCCGGCGGGTACCGGCAAGACCTATCTTGCGGTCGCCGGCGCCGTGGATGCGCTGGAACGTGACCTGGTCAAGCGCATTGTCCTGGTGCGGCCGGCGGTGGAGGCCGGTGAGCGCCTGGGGTTCCTGCCCGGCGATCTGGTGCAGAAAGTGGACCCCTACCTGCGCCCCCTGTATGACGCCCTCTACGACCTGATGGGGTTCGACAAGACCACTCGTCATTTTGAAAAGGGGGTGATCGAGGTGGCGCCGCTTGCCTTCATGCGCGGTCGTACGCTGAATCATGCCTTTATCATTCTCGACGAGGCGCAGAACACCACGCCGGAGCAGATGAAGATGTTCCTGACCCGGATCGGATTCGGCTCGCGCGCGGTGGTCACGGGTGACGTCACCCAGATTGATCTGGCCAGGGGACAGCGCTGTGGACTGATCGAAGCGCGCGAAGTGCTGCGCGAGGTGCGCGGTATCGCCTTCACGGAGTTCCTCAGCGAGGATGTCGTGCGGCATCCCCTGGTTGCGCGCATCATCGAGGCGTATGACGCCTACGGCCAGGAGCGGACATGACAACGGCGCCCCGCCTGCACATGACGATCCAGTACGCCAGCGAGGCTACGGATGTTCCGGCGCGCGCCGCATTCCGACGCTGGGCCAGGGCGGCCTTGATTCAGAACGTGGTGGCAACCCTGCGGTTGGTCGACGAGGACGAGGGCAGGCAACTCAACCAGGAATACCGAGGGAAAGCGAAGTCCACCAACGTCCTGACCTTCGCCTATGGCCTGGATGAGGCGGGTAGCGCCTGGCACGGCGACATCGTCCTGTGCGTGCCCGTGGTCGAGCGGGAGGCGCGTGAGCAGGGCAAGACGCTCGACGCGCACTATGCCCATCTGACCCTGCACGGCCTACTCCATCTACAGGGCTATGACCATGAGGTCGAAGCCGAGGCGGTGGCGATGGAAGCCGTAGAAAGCTTTATCATGATGCGACTGGGATATCCCGACCCTTACCAAGATGGATGACAGCAGCAACAATCACCGCCCCGGCCTGATCGAACGTCTTACTTCCTGGCTCTCCAGGGAACCTGATAACCGCGAGGAGTTGCTCGAGCTTCTGCACGCGGCCTACGAGAAGAACCTGCTTGACGCCGATGCGCTCTCGATGATCGAGGGTGTCATGCAGGTCTCGGAGATGCAGGTCCGGGAGATCATGATCCCGCGCGCGCAACTCGATGTCGTCGACATCAACGAGCCGACGGAAAAGCTGCTCCCCTATGTCATCGAGACGGCGCACTCACGTTTTCCCGCCGTGGATGGGGAACGCGACAACGTCGTTGGCATCCTCCTGGCCAAGGATCTGCTGCGGCTATGCACGGACGAGGAGGTCAACCTGCGCGATCAGCTGCGACCCGCCGTGTTCATTCCCGAGTCGAAGCGGCTGAACGTGCTGCTGCGTGAATTCCGCGCCTCGCGCAACCATATCGCCATCGTGGTGGACGAATACGGTGGCGTCGCCGGCCTGGTGACCATCGAGGATGTGCTCGAACAGATCGTCGGCGACATCGAGGATGAATATGACTACGACGAGGATGAAGACAACATTCTCAAGCTGGACCCCACTGCGTTCAGGGTAAAGGCGCAAACCGAGATCGGTGACTTCAACCTGGCGATGGGCACGAGCTACGCCGATGATGAATTCGACACGGTAGGCGGCATGGTCACCCACGCCTTCGGTCGCGTGCCCAAGCGCGGTGAAGCGGTGGAAATCGATGAATTGCGTTTCCTGGTTCTGCGCGCGGACAGCCGCCGCCTGCACAGCCTGAGGGTGGAGCGCCTTGCGCGGCAGGACGTAGCTGGCTGATCCCGCGCGCCCCGATGGCGATTCAGGCTTCTGTGGTTGCACAACCACTCCAGAAGTTGCGCCTTGGGCAATTCAAGACGAAAGCGTCTCCTTGAAATAATTGCTCGGCTAGACTTTGCATTGCCTGAACGCCACGTCGTCCAGGCCTGGCAGACGCCCAGAACCGTTTTGCAGTTGAAGAGAGGATGTTGCGATGCTGCAACATCGTGATGAGACGGATCTGGGGCGGGTGAGCGAGTAGTCGAATATTCTAATGTTCGAAAATATACTGCCCACTCGAATTCGATTCGCCGATTCATCTTTATTTTCAACGTTTTAGGAGTATTCCCATGAAGAAGATTTCTGTTCTGGCCCTGGCCCTGCTGGCTACCTCCGCTTTCGCCGAGACCCCGGAAGAAACCGCCACCAAGCTGCTGGATCCCGCCAAGGTTGCCGACGTTGCCAAGGATCCCAAGGCTGCCGTCGCCGCCATGACCAACCTGATGGACCCCGCCACCGCCATCGCTCTGATGCAGAAGGGCATGGATCCCGCCACCTTCACCAAGATGGCCCAGGCCGGCATGTCTCCCGACATCCTGAAGTCCTACGCCGCCTTCATCGACCCCAACATGTACATGAAGTGGCTGGCCGCTTCCATGGACCCCAATTTCTACACCGCCGCCATGGCTCCCCTCATGAACCCCAACATGTACATGAAGTGGCTGGCCGCTCCTCTGGATCCCCGCGTCCTGCAAATGGCGATGGCTCCCCTGAACCCCAACATGTACATGAACTGGGCCATGGCCCCCATCGCTCCGGCCAACATGAACCTGATGATGGCTCCCCTGAACCCCAATCTGTACACCCAGTGGGCCGGCGCCGCTGCTGATCCCAAGACCTACGGCACCTGGGGCGGCTTCATGAACCCCGCCACCTACGGCAACATCGCGAACCCGTTCGCCGGCTTCTTCCCGACCGTTCCCGCCGCCAAGTAATTTGGCCGGACGGTAACTGAAAGGGGTGGAACCTGCCAGGTTCCACCCCTTTTTCTATTCTGGGGTGACGACATGCTAGAATTTTCGCGTAGTCATAACCTCCTGAATTGACGATATTTTGTGAAGAATTCAGCGCCGCGCTTCTTCTGCATGCTTCTGATACTTGGTTTCGCCTGCATGACGCGCGCGAGTGCCAGTGATGACTCGGTCCGCGTGGGCAAGCCGGTTCGACAGGGCAGCAGTGGCATCAAGCAAGTCGACGGCAGCATCATCGACCGACTGGATACGGTAGCCCGCAACCGCGTGGCCGGCGAGGAGCAAGTACCCGCCACCCCCGAGGAGTGGCTGGCGCGTATGCTTGATCCGACCCGTAACGGGCTCATCCTGAAGCGTCCCAAACTGTTCGCGGAATGGCTGAATGCCGTCACCGAGCCTCGCTTCATGACCGCATTGGCGACCGTTGCGATGGATCCGAACAGCTATCCCAGGACCTTCACTCGTTTCCTGGACCCCGCTACGGCGCGCAATTGGGCGGAGCTGATGGATCCCGAGGTGTTCATGCGCTGGGTGGCGGCCGGGATGGACCCCGCGCTTTATCAGGCCGTGTATCAGCACATGACCGATCCGAACAAACACATGCGCTGGGCGGCCTATTCCGCTGCGTCGACCATCGCCGATCCGATCGCGCGCGCGATTCGCCCGAACGGGCAGGTTGGCGGCGACGATCAGGTGGGGCGTGCGGCGGCCGCGAGGGCCGAATCCTGGCGTTATCTCCCCAACGACGCGGCCCTCGCCAATCCCTGGCTGGCCAATCGCAATACCTATCGCTACTGAGGCCTGATCAGCGGGGCAGTCCTCGGGTGCCGCGAAAAACGCGGTACTCGCGCTCCGTCAATATGGCGTCGAGCGGCACATCCCAGGCATCGATGGGCAACCGCGCCACTTCCTGTACCGCATAAGCCACGCCGACGAGTCGGGGCCGCCTCCAGCCACGCGCGGACTTGAGATGGGCCAGGCTGGCATCGTAATAGCCACCTCCCATGCCCAGGCGGAACCCGCGCGCATCGAACCCCAGCAATGGCATCAGCAGCAGATCCAGCTGTCGTGTCCTTACCCGCCTGGCGAGGGGATGGAGGTATTCCGGTATGCCGTAGCGATTGTCGACCCAGGCTGCGCGATCCCCCAGTTCGGAAAACCACATGCGCTTGCGGCCCTGTTTGGGGACGATGGGCAGGAAGCACCTGACTCCCATGGACTGCGCCCGATCCAGCAGCGGCATCACGTCGATTTCGCTCTGATTGGGGATGTAGAGGCCAATCCGGCGTCCGTGCGCCAGCAGGCGATGGCGCAGCGCCAAGCGAACGAGTGCCTGACCCGCGATGTGCCGCTCCAACGCATTGACGATCTTGCGGCGCGCGCGCAGTTCGCGGCGGAGCGCGGCCTTATCGATTGAGTCGGCGATTGAGTCGGCGATTGAGTCGGCGATTGAGTCGGGGAGAGGGGCCATCTAGAAGAGAGGTCTCCCCGCCAACGCCGTCCAGATCGCTTTCCTGAACCCAGGGGTCCAAGAGTGGTCTTGGCGCATCCGCTTCAGGTGCCTGGTCGGGCCAGGCGCACAACAGCGGACTCGATCGCCAAAACCGTCGCTTACGCTTATCGGTTCAAAGAATGAGCAACCTTCGCGAACGCAGCAGGGAGATTGAGGGTGAAACCAGGAAATCCGTTCCACTCAGAACAGATTATCTTGCGGTGCAAGCGCTTGATCAAGCATGTCGATCAAACGGCCAACCTGAGCGCGGTGTAATCCGTCATCGGGATTGACGGGTTTGGCCGCGAGGTAGTCATGGGTGATGTTGAGAGCGGCCATGATCGCGATCCGTTCCAGTCCGATCACCTTGCCCTGATCACGGATCTCGCGCATCTTGCGATCGAGGTAAGTGACGGCCTGCAGCAGACTTTCCTTTTCTTCTTCCGGGCAGGCGACGCGAAACTCGCGTCCCATGATGGCGACATCGAGACTGACGTTGGATTGGCTGGCCATCTTATTCCGGGATCTTGTCGTGCAGGGCTTCGATGCGGGCTCGTGTCTCGTTCAGCCGATCGGCGAGGTGCTTATTGGTGTTTTCCAGGGCGACCACCTGTTGTCGAAGGCGCAGATTCTCCGCCCGCATGCCGTGATGGCGTTCGAGCATCTGCGCGAGTTTGCTTTCGAGTGCGTCCAGTTCAGCCTGCATGGCAGCACTATAATTGTCCGCATTTACCCGCGCAACCGGCGGTCATGCATATCATGGCCGCATCGCCTCTCCGATTCATCACAGGAGCGTCCATTTGTATCGCGGCCGTTTCGCGCCCACCCCTTCCGGCCCCCTGCATTTCGGCTCTCTGGTGGCCGCGCTGGCGAGCTATCTGGATGCTCGCGCTCATGCTGGCGAATGGCTGTTGCGCATCGAGGATATCGATCCGCCACGAGTGGTGGCGGGGGCCGCGTCGGCGATCCAGCGCACCCTGGCGGCGCATGGTTTCGAGTGGGAGGGCGAGGTCATCCACCAGAGCCGGCGTGGCGAGGTCTATCAGAGCGCGTTGGCGCGACTGATCGCGGCCGATCGGGTCTATGCCTGCGATTGCACACGCAAGCAGATCAGCGGGGCGGCGAGGCTGGGGGTCGATGGCCCGGTCTATCCAGGTACCTGCCGCGCCCGCGGCGCGTCTGTCGTCGGGGCATTGCGGCTGCGGCTGCCGGCGACGCGCGTGGTGTTCCACGACGCCCTGCTCGGTCGCATCGCCTGCGATGTCGAGCGGGAGTGCGGGGATTTCGTACTGAAGCGGGCCGATGGGGTCTACAGCTATCAACTGGCGGTCGTCGTCGACGATGCCGAACAGGGGGTCAGCCATGTGGTACGCGGGGCCGACCTGCTGACATCGACCCCGCGCCAGATCGTGCTGCAGCAGGCGCTGGGCTATCCCACACCGCGCTATTGTCACCTCCCCGTGGTGCTCGATGCGCAAGGTTTCAAGCTCAGCAAGCAGACACTCGCCGCGCCGCTGGTCGATAGCGAGCCCCTTCCCGCCTTGCGCCTGGCCGGCCGCTTTCTCGGCCTGCCGGAGATCGTCGGTCCGCTAGCGGGGCCACTGGACTGGCTGACCGTCGCGATTCGGTTGTGGCCTGATGCCGCGCGACAACCGGTGCGCGCTCGCCGGCCCGCCGCGCTCAGGCGAACCGGCTGATCACTTCTTTTTCCGGGCGATGGCTCGCCAGCCGATATCCCGACGCATCTGGCGGCCGCCGAACTCGACCCCCTCCGCCACCTCGTAGCAGCGGGATTGCGCGATCTTGACGGTGTCGCCCAGCGCGGTGACGCAGAGCACCCTGCCGCCGGCTGTGACCACCTGATCGTCGACCAGGGCGGTGCCGGCGTGAAAGATATGGAAGTCGTCGCCCTGGGCATCGAGGCCGGTGATGGCATCGCCCTTTCTGGGCGACTCCGGGTAGCCGGCGGCCGCGAGCACCACGCCCAGGGCATAGCGGCGGTCCCATTCCGCCTCGACCTGATCGAGCCTGCCCTCCACCGCGGCCTCCAGCAGCACACTGAAATCGCTCTTCAGACGCATCATGATCGGCTGCGTTTCCGGGTCGCCCATGCGGCAGTTGAATTCCAGCACCTTGATGCGCCCCTCCGGGTCGATCATCAGGCCGGCATAGAGGAAACCGGTATAGGGTGTGCCCTCCGCCTTCATGCCGGCGACGACTGGCCGGATCACTTCGCGCATGGCGCGGGCGTGGATTTCCGGGGTGACCACCGGCGCCGGCGAATAGGCCCCCATGCCGCCGGTGTTCGGGCCGGCGTCACCATCCAGCAGACGTTTGTGATCCTGGCTGGTGGCCAGAGGCAGGATGTTCTCGCCGTCGACCATGACGATGAAGCTGGCTTCCTCGCCGAACAGGCATTCCTCGATCACCACGCGATGCCCCGCCTCGCCCATGCTGTTGCCGGCCAGCATGGCATCGACCGCCGCATGCGCCTCTTCCAGCGTGGAAGCGACCACCACGCCCTTGCCGGCGGCGAGGCCGTCGGCCTTGATCACGATCGGCGCGCCCTGGGCGTCGAGATAGGCGTGGGCGGCGGCGGCATCCGTGAAGGTGCCGAAGGCGGCGGTGGGGATGCTGTGGCGCGCCATGAACTGCTTGGCGAAATCCTTGGAGCTCTCCAGCTGCGCGGCGGCCTGGCGTGGGCCGAACACCTTGAGCCCGGCGGCCAGGAAGGCATCGACAACGCCGGCGGCCAGAGGGGCTTCCGGGCCGACCACGGTGAGCTGGATGCCTTCTTTCCGGGCGAAGGCGACCAGTTCGGGAATCGCGCCGATGGCGACGTTTTCCAGGCCCTGCTCGCGCGCGGTGCCTCCGTTGCCGGGGGCCACGAAGACTTTCTGGATGCGGGGAGACTGCAGCAGGCGCCAGGCCAGCGCGTGTTCGCGCCCGCCGGAGCCGATGACGAGGACTTTCATTTCAGTACCTGCTCAATGCCGGAAATGGCGAACACCGGTGAACACCATGGCGATGCCATGCTCGTCCGCCGCCGCGATGACTTCCTCGTCGCGCATCGAGCCACCAGGCTGGATCACCGCCACGATGCCGGCGGCACCGGCCTGGTCGAGGCCGTCACGGAACGGGAAGAAGGCGTCGGAAGCCATGACCGAACCCGGCACCTTCAGGCCGGCGTGTTCCGCCTTGATCGCGGCGATG
>CAZONS010000099.1:0-10915 GCA_964581195.1 uncultured Thiobacillus sp.
CCCTCCCCCCTAGCCCCCTCCCCCCCAGCCCCTCCCCCCCAGCCCCTCTCCCGCCCGCGGGAGAGGGGAGCTTCGAGCGTCGCTATCGCGATGTCCACAACGATGAAGGTCTGCATACTTTCCGACAGCCACGACAACCGCCGCCTGCTCGGAGAAGCCGTTGAAGACGCCAAGGCGCGCGGCGCCGAGGCCGTGCTCCACTGCGGTGATGTGGTGGCGCCCACCACCCTGCGCGCGCTGCGCAAGTTCGAGCTGCCGGTGCACGTCATCCACGGCAACAACACCGGCGATCTCTTTGCCATGGGCAAGCTCAGCCACGAGCCAGACAGCATCGTGCGCTATCACGGCCAGGACGCGGTGCTGCATCTGGGCGGACGCGGCATCTTCCTGGTGCACTACCCGCACTATGCCGCCGCCCTGGCACTCACCGGCGAATACGACCTGGTCTGCTGCGGCCACGACCACCGCGCCAGCATCCAGCGCATCGACACCATCAAGGGGAGCGTCACCCACCTGCTCAATCCCGGCACGGTCGGCGGCGTCGGCGCCAAACCCACCTATATCCTGGCCGATCTGACCCGCATGGAATTCCAGATCCTGGAAGTCCCCACCGCGCCCGGCGAAGCCTGCAACACGCCACCGGTGACGGTGCACGCCAGCTAGCAGCCTGTCGGACTTTGGTCGTCGATAGCGAAAATCGGCCCCGGCGAGCCCATTTTTTGCCGGATTTGCCGCCGCATAGTCACTCTATGGGGCAAGAAGCCGGTGAAAAAGGGGCCGTCGCGGTCGGTTTGCAGCCGACGATTCCAAAGTCCGACAGGCTGCTAGTTCTCCGGCGCGACGCAGATACCCCGGGTTAGACAGCAGCGCCCCCGCCTGGCGCCGCGCACCTGGGCCGAAATGGTGAACAAGGCGGGCGTGGAGACCGACCGCGCCGCGTATTCGAGATGGATGCGCCGCGGCTGATCGGTCTGGCTGGCCAGGGTCGTGTCGATTTCGACGACCCCGTCGAGTACGCGCACCGGCAAGGTATCCGAACCGGCCCGGATCAGGGTCAACGCATCCAGCCCGGGATGCTCGCCCACCCCGAGACGCGGCAACGTGATCGTGCCGTTGTTCGCCCGGGTCATGAGATCGAGATGGATCGTCTCGCCGGAGGCCTGGCACAGCCTGTCCTGCTCCACCCACATCCCGCACATCGCGCAGTGGCCATTCAGCCCGCTCCTGCTGGCGACGCCGGCCGCATCGACGCGCCGAGGCCCTGCCGGGGCCTTCAGCAAGCCCAGCCGGGTGCCGTCCGAGAGACCGAAATGGAGCAACCATTCGCCCACCCATCCGGGCGTCTCCCGGCACTCCGTCGCGCGCGCGGGGATATCCCAGACGGCAAGCGGGCTGGCGTCCCGGTCGCCTGATCGCCAGCGCGAGATGCGCAACTGAATCGCCTGACCACGGCGGTTCGCGACACAGTAGCCGGGCACGCCCGCTTGCCAGTACTCCTGCGCATGGACCCGCTCACGACCGTCCAACCCGATGGGCAACTGGCTCGCCATGGCCAACGGCGCCGCCAGTGTCAAAGCGGTCAACAGAATCACTGGCGCGGAAGGAAACATGGCCGAGCGAACTCCCAATCGCGTGATGGAAATGAAATCGCCGGCAAGCGCCGGCGATGTGCCACCCGACAACCGAGAGGTTGCTCAGGCGCGCGGCCTGCGGCTGACGGCCATCGAGGCGAGACCCGCGAGCAACAGCCAGAGCGTGGCGGGAAGCGGAACGGCGGCGGGTTGCTGGCCAAACAGGGTATAGCCGATATCCCTGAACATGCCCACTTCCTGGGTGCTGAGCGTACGGATGCCCGGACCCGTTCCGGTGGTCGCCTCCATGATGTAGGTGCCGCCATAGACCTGATCGTCCAGGTGCGAACCGGAACTGCCGCCTTCCCACGGGTTCGGCGAATACAGGTAGAGCGGACTGCCGCCGTTGGCCGCCATGGCGTTGGGGCCGTAGAAGAACAGGCCATCATTGCCGGCGCCGCCGACGGAGGCCGCATTCCAGGCCGCGCCGTCAAGGCGGAACAGGCCGTCGATCAGATAACCATACTGATCGCCCACCCATTCGTCGAAACGGGCCCACATGCCGGGCGTGCCCGGAGTGTGGCCATAAGGATCATTGCCGTTCTGCAGGATGTCGGAGGCAAAGCCGAGGGCATGCAGCAATTCATGCAGGGCGGTGGAGAAGAAATCGAACTCGCCGCTCGCGACGGTGCTGCCCAGTCCCCAGGAGAAGTCCTCGAAGTTCCAGTTCACGACGCCGTCGGCGGCGCCAGGCGCCGGATCGGCCGCGTCGCCGAACAGGATCTTGGTCTGGACGTCACCATAATTGTTGAAGCCGAGGACGCCGGAGGCGTTGTAATTCTGGCCCGCGGAGGCCAGGACGTTATTGCTGGTGATCCCACCGTTGACATCCAGCGTGATGGTCGCGCTGTAGGCGCCCAGATAGCTGGAAAGATAGCCGCCGACCGAATCGAGCGCGTTGCGCCGGTCAGCGCCGTAGGTCGGGTCGTTGAAGCCGACACCCACATCCATGTAATTGAAGTTGAACAGGACACTCGCCTGCGCCGGCACGCCCACCAGCAGGGAGAGCACGGCGGGCATCACCAACAGTTTTGTTTTCATGACATCAACCCTTTTAAAAAAACGCATTCCCGGCATGGTCTGGCCACACCTCGACTCATGAGTCGGCCCACGGAATCGATCCACGAGCCTGACCGAGCCAAAATCAAGCACGATTCGTGCCGCCACCACATCATGACCCTATCCCATTGTTTCCATTGACGAGTAACAACAAGCACGAGATGAACGCGGATCGGCGTAAGAATTTCCGACAAAAACATCCCGTATTGCCCGAATTTTGCGCAAACGCGGGAAAGCGTGTCGCGCCGGTCACGCCTATGCCCGCACCTGTCTGACCAGCTTGGCCAGATCCTCCGCCGGCAAGGGCGAGCCGAAGTAGTACCCCTGGACGATGTGGCAGCCGGCCTGTTTGAGGAACGCGAGTTGTTCCTCGTTTTCCACGCCTTCCGCCGTGACTTCGATGCCGAGACCCGCCGCCATGCCGATGATGGCGGTGGCGATGGCGGCGTCGTCCGGATCGATATGACTCTCGCGAACGAAACTTCGGTCGATCTTGAGGCGGTGGATCGGCAGGCGCTTGAGATAGGAGAGCGAGGAGTAACCGGTGCCGAAGTCGTCGATCGCCAGCTTCACGCCGAGTTCGGCCAGTTCGGTGAGCTTCTCGATGGCTTCCATGTTCTGCTTGATCAGCACGCTCTCGGTGATCTCCAGTTCAAGCGCGCCGGGTTCCAGACCGCTTTCGGCGAGTGCGTCGCACACCTGTTTGACCAGATCGACATTATGAAACTGCCGTGGCGACAGGTTCACCGCCACCCGCAGACCGTTCATCCCCGCGTCCCGCCACTCCCGCATCTGCCGGCAGGCCGCCGTCAGCGCCCACAGGCCGAGCTGGTTGATCAGACCGGACTGTTCGGCGATGGCGATGAAGTCGCTGGAAGCGAAGGTGCCGAACTCCTCGGACTTCCAACGCAACAGGGCCTCGACACCGACGATGGCGCGGGTTTCCACATCCACCAGCGGCTGGTAATAGAGCAGCATCTCGTCGCGCTCCAGCGCCTTGCGCAAGCTGGTTTCGATGGCGAAATGCTGCAGCGCCTTCAGGTTCATGTCCGAGGTATAGAACTGGAAGTTGTTGCGACCGTTGTCCTTGGCCTGGTACATGGCGGTATCGGCGCAGCGCAGCAGGGCGGTGGCATCCATGCCGTCCTCGGGGAAGCGCGCGATGCCGATGCTGCCGCCGACGTAGACCTCCTGTTCGTACACCAGCACCGACTGGCTGATGGCTTCCAGCGCCCGCTCCGAAACCGCCTGCGCATCGCCACGGCTGCAGGGATGCAGGAGGATGACGAACTCGTCGCCGCCCAGGCGGCACACCGAATCCCCGGCGCGCAGGAGTCCGCGCAAGCGCTCCGCGACGGTCAACAGGAGGACATCGCCGGCCTCGTGGCCGAGGGTGTCGTTGACCAGCTTGAAGTTATCCAGATCGAGGAACAGCACCGCGATGCCACGCCGCGCCTCGCGCGCGTCGGCAACGGCGTCGCGCAGTCGCTGCATGAACAGATTGCGGTTGGGAAGCTTGGTCACCGGGTCGTACCAGGCCATGCGGCGCAGGTCCTGTTCGGCATCGTCGACCTTGCGGCGCAACCCCACGAACACGCTCCAGGCGACGCCCAGGCCGATCGCCACGGTGACCAGGCCGATGCCGAAGAACCAGGCCAGCCGCCGCGCCATCACCTCGAGACTGGCCTTGACCACCAGATGTCCGAGGATCTGGTTGGCCACCAGCAGACGCTGACGTTCCACCCGGGTCCAGCCGCGCCCCTGGGCGTCGAATTCCGGAATCGTGGTCTGTCGGTCGCGGCGATACTCGGCCAGACGAGTGCCATCCGGCGCGTAGAGGCTGGCGGCGAGGATCTCCGGCGCGCCGCCCAGCGCCTGAAGGATGGCGGTCGCCTCCTGTCTGTCCTGGCGTTTCAGCGCATCGGTGGCGCGTACGGCGGTGATCTGAACCTTGGCCGCGAGGCTATCCTGGAAGGCCTCGTTCAATTGCCAGAAATGCGTCGCCAGCAGCACCGCGAAAGCCAGCCCCAACGCCAGGACGGCCATCGTCAGCTTGGCTGTGACCATGTGCGCCAGCATGCCGCCTTCGTGGCCGCGTGGGGAAGAAGTGCCTGTCATCGGCAAGATTACGCTCGGTGAGGAATGCGCGGCATTCTATGCCGATTGCCTCAGCCCGCCCGCAACGGTCGAAACACGCTGGCATCACGATAGAACGCCGGATCGACATTGCCGGGCCACCAGCCCGGGATGCCCAGCACCGGCAGCGGAAACATCTCGGCGGGGCGAGCGACGCGACCTTCACACCAGCTGGCGGCGAGGGCCGCATCCAACCAGGCCGGCGGCATGCCCGCTGCAGGCAGGGTTTCCACGCGCAGAAACAGACATTTGGCGGTGATCCCCGGCCAGGGCGACAGCAGCTTTTCCAGCAGGGCGTGGCCGAAGGCATAGATCCGCGCCCGTTCCCACAACCGCCGCCGGTCCACGAATGCCGCTTGCCATTGCCGCGCCGACAGCAATGACGCCAGTTCGCCATCGGGCGCCAGCAACAGCAGGCCGCTCTCATCGAACAGGGTGGCCGCATCGGAGACAGGACCACGCGTCGTGCCCCGACGCCGTTCCAGTTCCGCGCACTGCACCGCGTTGAGCGCCGCCTTGGCGCGCGGGAAGGCCAGCCAGGTCAGCGCATTGAGCAGATCGTGCCAGTTCCGCTCGCGGCTGGGCACCTCGCCACTGGCGAGGATGCCCGCTTCGTAATCCCATTGTCCGCGGCGCGCGTGCTGCGCGGCGAAGCGCATGGGCAGCCCGGCGTGGTTGCACAGACCTTGCGCCCTGGCCAGGACATCGAGTCGCGCCAGGGGCGGCCAGTCGTCGCCGGCCAGGCGCGCGGCGAACGGCGCGATATGGTGAAACGCCGCCGTCGCGGCAAAATCCGCCCGCCAGGCATCGGCCGCCGCCCCGCCGACCGAGGCGACGGTGTTCACGTCGCCAGCCCGGCCAGACGCGCGCGGTATCGGCGGGTCGCCTCGTGCTCGCTCCCGAGCAGCTCGAACAGCGAGATCATGGCGCGGCGACCGATGTCATCGCGGAAATCGGGCGCCGTGCGCGCCAGATCCAGGAAACCCTCGAAAGCGGCCTCCAACTCGTCGGCGAGGAGGGCGCGCGCGGCCGCGGCGAGGCGCGCGTCCGGCGCATCCGGCGCGGCATCGTCGTCGGCGGCGGCGACGATCAATTCGAGATGGATCAACAGGGGCGCGATGTCCCGGCTTCGCCGCGCCTCCAGAGGCAGCGCCGTCAACAGCGACAGCGCCTCGTCGGGGCGGGCATCCAGGGTCAGCAGCTTGGCCAGGTCCAGCGCCACCGCAAGATCCTCCGGCGCCGCCACCGCCGCCTGGGCCAGCATGGCGATGGCCTCGGCGGTATGCCCTTCCTGATGCAGGCGCAACGCCGCCATGCGCGGCTGATCGCGGTCGCTCGCGAGAAAGCGGCCCAGCGCCTTGTGGAAGGTGCTGTCGGGCTCGGCGCCGTGAATGGTATGCGCCACTTCGCCGCGCAGGTAGAACTTCACCGTCGGCACACTGGTGACCCCGAGATCGCGCGTCCGCCGCCCCAGTTCGTCGGTATTCACCATCACCAGCAGAAAGCGGCCGCCATATTCCCCGGCCAACCGCACCAGACGCGGCATCAGCACCAGGCAGGGACCGGCCTTGGGGTTCCAGAAATGCGCCAGCACCAGGCCGCGCATGGAGTTGCCGAGCACGAGTCGATCGAAATTCTCGCGGGTGGCATCGAAGACATAAGGTGAAAGCGACATCAGTATCCCCAGACAGCTTTCCAGTTGATCGTCGGCCACCCCGGCTGGCGCTCGGCCGTACCGATGATGGTGTGCGCGCGCGCGGCGATGTCGCGCGATTGCGGTGGTTCCAGCGGGCGGTCGCGGGCATCGAGGACACTCACCGCCCAACGCCCGCCGCCGCCCTGCCCGCGACGGGCGACACAGGCGGTCTCGCGACAGGCGAGGCGCACCAGCGTGCCCGGCGGATAGATGCCCAGGCGGCGCAGCAATTGCGCCGCGATCTGGCTGTCCAGCAAGGCCTTGTCGCGGCCGAACAGATCCTGAAACGCCACGCTGGCGGATTTCGGCGGCCGGTAATAGCGGCCGCCGGTCTTGGCGCAATAGAAATCCGCCACCCGCAGCAGGCGCGCCGCCAGTGAAATCATGCCGCCCGACAGGCCCAGGGGATAGCCGCTGCCATCCATGTTCTCATGATGCTGGCGCACCGCATCCAGCCAGGTCGCGTCGCGCACGCCCACGGCCTCCAGCAGGGTGACGCTGGCTTGCGGATGTCCGCGCAGGGCGATGCGATCCGATTCCGGCACCTGGCCCGAGAAGGCATGCAGACGGTCATGCAGTTCCAGACTGGCGACATTCATCGACAAGGCAGCGGCCGCCAGACTGAGTTGTTCAGCCTCGCTGAACTCCATTTGATCCGCCAACAGGCCCGAGATGAACAGCACGCGCAGGGCATGTCCGACACAGGGCCGCGCCAGCGGCACCAGGCTGGCATAGCCGATGCAGGCATCGGCGTCCGCGCGCAGCAAGGCGAGCAACGCCGCCGCCAGTTCGCGCAGCGCGCCGGCCTCGGGGTTTTCCAGAACGGCCTCGGCCCGTTTCGCCAGGGCGCTCAAACGTTCGAGCGGTGAATCCGCCGACGCCTCGCCTTCGCTCATGCGAAACAGTTGCCGCGCGGTGAGCTTGCTGAAATGCGCCTCGTCGGCCAGCACCAGACCGGCGCCCGCGACCAGCACACCGGTGCTGGTGTAGACGTCCCAGGGCAGAGGCTTGCCGATCAGGGCGGGATCGAGATGGAGGGGGCGAAGCACGACGCGGGTATCGGGAAGAATGACGGGCGCGGTATTATCCCATCACCCATCCCCGACCATTCAACGAGGCTCGTCATGACCATTCACGCTTTGAACGACCAGGAAGTCCGCCTGTTGAGAGAGGAGATCGAACTGCTGATGACCGAACGGCAGGCGCTGCTCCAGGTTGCCGGCTCCGCCGCGGTGCTGGTGGCCAATCTGGACTCCGACAATCTTCCCGATGACCAGGACACCATCGACGCCGCCGAAGTCCTGGCGGAAAGTCTCAACGAACTCAGCGAGGAAACCCTCAAGGAAGCCCTCGACGTCGTCCGCGCCGAATTCGACCCCGAGGCGCAGCGGGAAGTCGTCGCGCAACACTGAGCGCGTCTCAGAACTTCCACAGCAGCAGCACTTGCGGATGGCTTTCGTTGACGCCGGCGACACCGAACTTGTTGCGCCAGTATTGATGCTCGATGCCGGCATACAACCTCCCCTTGCGGCCGAGCGGCTTGCCGACATCGAAGCGCAGTTGCGGCTGACCGAGCACCTGATGGACGCTGCCGGCCCCGCGTGAACCGATGTAGTCGATGAAGCCGGCGAACTCGCCATCGACGCTCCCCAGAGAGAATGGAATCGACCAGGACGGCGTGATCTGATAGCTCCTCCGGTAGTCGGGACAGCCACCGCCATGGCAGCCGCGATCCCAATATCCCAGCAGATCGACGTTGAAAAAACCGCGCGGCACCGCGAAATCCACGGTGAGGCCGGCCAGGTAGACGCGCGGTTCCGGATTGAAACGGCTGTCCTTGGCGCCCAGGTTGATGCCGGCGGTGAGGCCGACATCGCGCAGCGGCCCCGTCGCGAACGCCCTCCCGGTCAAGCGCGACAGCGACAAGGTGGTATACGCCTCGCCGTAGACCTCGGTGGGCGACTCGCGATTGCCGAGCGCATCCCGCTCCTGGTTTCCCGACTGGATCAGGTCCACGAACATGAAATTGCGGCCCAGGCTGTAACCGTTGGCGTGTTGCAAGGAGAGGATGTCCTTCACCACCAGGTCGGGGTTGAACGGTTCACGGAAGCGCCCGCTGTGCAGGTATTCGATTTCCGTGGCCGACCATTCGAGGGCGGCCACGGGAGCGACCGGCATGGCGGCGCAGAAACACGCGGGTGCGACCCAGCGGCGGAAGGTGTTCGACATGACGATCGGAGTGTGGGAGGCAGCGGGACCGGCATATTAGCCTCGCGCCAGCCGAGTGCGCTCGGGCCGAGCGGGGCGTAACCCGACAGACCATCTACACAGTAGAACAACCAGAATGGATCAATCAATAAATTCGATAAAACCGCGATCCCGCACCCATAGCTATGACGGAAATATGGATTTATTGTCGCAATAAGCCGCGAACGGATAGCCCGCAACCACCGGGCTTGCACTAGACTACGACCGCCCGCTCGAGGCCCTTTCCTGATTACGTCATCGTCACCAAGGAGACATGCATGAACAAGACCGAACTCATCGACGCCGTCGCCGAAAAAACCAAACTCACGAAAGCTGATGCGGGTAACGCCATCGCGGCGGCGCTCGATGCCATCACCGCCGCCGTCGCCAAGGGCGAGAACGTCCAGTTCATCGGCTTCGGCACCTTCAGCGTCCAGGAACGCGCCGCCCGTACCGGCCGCAATCCACAGACCGGCAAGGAGATGAAGATCGCCGCCAAGAAAGTCGTGCGTTTCAAGGCCGGCGCCGCGCTGACCGCCGCCGCCAACCCGGTCAAGAAAGCCAGCAAGAAAAAGTAATGCCCATGGCCCGCCCGCTCTCACACCTGGTGGAGCGGGCCGCCATCTCCGACAGGCCGTGACGACACGGCAATCGTGATCCTCGGGAGCGCGCTCCCCTTCCGCCCGAGACCATGAACACCAATCTCCAGCAAGCCATTCAGCGCCAGCGCGACATTCTCAAGGGCTGGCTCGCCTCATCGCTCACCAGTCTGGCCGAGGCCTGCCGCGACAACTGGCCCGCGCGCGACAAGCTGGAAACGCATCTGGGCGAGGTCATGATCGAACTGCCCTACTGCAAATATCTCTACGTGCTGGACGCCCAGGCCCGGCAGATCACCGCCAACGTCTCCCGTGCCGGCCTCATGCCCGAACACTTCGGCCGCGACCGTCGCGACCGCCCCTACGTGACCGCCGCCCTGGCCGGCGACCGCTTCTCGCTGTCCGAGGCCTACATCAGCCGCAACGCGAAGCGCCCCTCACTCACCGCTATGCGGCGGATCGAGACCGCCGACGGCACGACACTCGGCTTTCTCGGCGCCGACTTCGACCTGCGCGAACTGCCCGCCACCCAGGCCCTCTATGCGCGGCCGGACCAATGGATGCAGATGCGCGGCGACCCCGCCATCCGCGCCGGCCTGTTCCACCAGGAACGGATCAACAGCCCGATGGACGAGCACATCGACGAGATTCTCGCGCTGCTGGTGGAGTTGATGACCGTGCATGGCGTCTACCACGGCAAACTGCACTTCTCCAGTTCCCGCGCCACGCTCTGGATGCTGGACGACCCCTACAGCTACCGCATCCACGGCTACGACGACCTTTCCGACCCCAATCTCTGCCTGGCCTACCCGCGCCACCCCTACCCGGAAAAGGCCATCGTTCCCGCCGAAGCGATCCCGAAGATCTTCCGTTGCCTTCGCGACCTGCGCTTCATGGACGAGACCCTCTATCTGCGCTCCGGTTCGCTCAACCTCTTCAACGGCCTGGTCGGCCTGACCTTTTCCTGCGACGGCTCCCACTACATGCCCTGGGACGAGTTCCTGGACAAGAATCTCGGCTTCTGGCTGGGCACGGACACCCCCACCTGTGCCTGAACCGCGCCCGCGACGAGCGCATATCGGATGCGCGGCGCGTGCTGCACCGAAGCCGGCGAGAGACTAATATGCGGTTACGTGACCAATCCGTGACACACCGGGGCATGACTACGCGAATCGCGGCAATGGCCAGGGCCAGACATGGGAAACGATGACCCGCATGCAAGCAGACACCACGCCCACCGTCCTGATCGTCGACGATAACCCCAACAACCTGCGGGTGTTGGAAGGAATCCTGCATACGGCGGGCTACAAGGTCCGCCCCGTGCTCAATGGCGAAACGGCCTTGCGCGCGGCCGCCTCCACCCTGCCCGATCTCATCCTTCTGGACATCCGCATGCCCGGCATGGATGGGTTCGACGTCTGCCGGCAACTCAAGGCGCGACCCGAGACCCGCGACATCCCGGTGATCTTCATCAGCGCGCTGCAGGAAATGGACGACAAGGTCCAGGCCTTCAAGGCCGGGGGCATCGATTACATCGTCAAGCCCTT
>CAZONS010000100.1:0-10891 GCA_964581195.1 uncultured Thiobacillus sp.
GAAAAAATCCTGTTAACGCCCAGGAAGGCGACGCGACACCGCTCGGGCCAAGCCGCCTTGAAGCCCGCCGGCACCTCGCGCAAGGAGCGCCTTGTCGCGCGCGGGTCCTTCCCGCCCAGGCTTGGCGGGGACGGGCGACGGGCCTGTCGAGAAGTCCACAGCTTCTGTGGATAACTCTGTGAACAAACTCGGGACAAACGCATTAACCCCCTGTCCCACCGGCAGGTTGTACCAGACGATCACTTTTTAGGCAGCGCATGCCACATTAAAAATCAATGACTTACAAAAACGCCTAACAACATCAGTGAGATACGAGCGCTTCCTGACAAAGATGTTGCAACTGTGGACACAACTCGCTCTTGACACCCTGAAAAGGACGCGTCCCGCCCGTATTCACGCGGGTTCGCGCGATCTCGATCACTCCCATCCATAGACAAAATAGAGCCCGGCCCCATGCAACAGGCCCTGTCCGAGGACCACTTCAGAACTGACCAGACGTGGGCGCAGGAACACCAGGCGCAACCGGTCGGAACCGATCGGGGTCGCCGCCGCCTGCTCCCCTGGAAAAGTCAGCCGTTCCACCAGAGGCTGTCCGGGCGTCACTCGCAGAAATCGGGATGGCGCGGCCGTCAAGGCTGGACAGGAAGGCGGACGCTCGCGCAGCAGCCGTTCCAGCGCGTCGCGCTTGCCATTCGCCAGTTGCGCCAGAGCGGCGTCGAGTTCGGACGCAGGCGCGCACAGATCGAGCAGGCCCGCTTCCACATCCACGGCGGTGTCGGATGCAGCGACGAGATGCAGCCCGCCCGCGCTTGCCCTGGCCTCCAGATAGCCTTGGCGAGCGAAAGGCTCACGCTCGGCGCGCGCCCCTCGCTCACGCCACGAGTACCCGTCCAGAAACCATTCCAGCCGCAAGGCTGGCTCCGCGCCCAGCCCCTCGGGTGGTGCGTAGCGGAGGCCATAACCGGTCAGCACGCTGTCAGGCCCGGAACGTTTCGCATCGCTGCTCAATATCGCGGCCAGCGCCTCCCGGCCGGGTTGCTCGGCGATCACCCGCCGTGCCGACCAGGTCCGAGCCGCCTCGCCAAAGTCGACCGTGGCCAGGAGATCGTGGACCGGCTTCGGCAGGCCGGTCGCATGCGGGGCCGCGAAAGCCAGCACACTGTAGGCGCGCCCGGCGTGGGCGCCGGCCAGCATGAACAGGATCGTCTCGCCATCACCCGCCCGGCGGCGGCACACCAGCCAATGCACACCGGCGATCCCGATTTGCCCGATCTCGGCCTGCTTGCCATATTGATACGCCCATTTCTTCCGAAGGTTGGCGTAAAACGCCTCGGCATCGGTCCGCAACGGCGTCGCTCGCTGGGGAATGGCGACGTGCAGGGCAATGCCATTCGCGCCCTCGACAGCGGGCCATTCCAGCAGATAGGCGGCATCCTCGCGTTCCCGCGCCGGATCGCCGCGCCGCCAGGTCGCATCCGGGATCAGGCTCATGGCATCGACCCGCAAGGTCTGCGCGCATGGCGCCGACACCAGTGTCAGCAGCAGCCCGCACAGCATCCAGCTTTCATATTTCATGCTACTTTCGCCGCCCCATGAGTGAGTCCACCCCTAGCCTACCCCACCTGGAGTTCCCGGAAGCCCTGCCGGTTTCCGCTCGTCGCGCCGACATCGCCGCCGCGCTGGTCGCGCATCAGGTCATCATCGTCTGCGGCGAGACCGGCTCCGGCAAGACCACCCAGTTGCCCAAGATCGCGCTCGCCGCCGGGCGCGGCGAGGGTGGCCGCCTGGTGGGCATGACCCAGCCGCGCCGCATCGCCGCCAAGAGCGTGGCGGCGCGCATCGCCGAGGAGACGAAATCCCGTCTCGGCGGACTCGTTGGCTGGCAGGTGCGCTTTACCGACCAGGTTTCCAAGGAAAGCCGGATCAAGGTGATGACCGACGGCATCCTGCTCGCGGAAACCCAATCCGACCCGGATTTTCGCGCCTATGACACCCTGATCCTGGATGAGGCGCACGAGCGCAGCCTCAACATCGACTTCCTGCTCGGCTATCTGAAGACCCTGCTGCCGCGCCGCCCCGACCTGAAGCTGATGCTTTCCTCCGCGACCCTGGAGGCCGACCGCTTTTCCGCCTACTTCAACGGCGCGCCGGTGATCGAGGTCTCGGGCCGCACCTACCCGGTGGAGATTCGCTATCGCAGCCTGGAACGCGAGTCGGTCAAGGCCGCGGCGGCCGTCAAGGAAGGCGGCGCCAGGGAGGAGGAGCCGGACTACGACCTCGCCCTGATCCACGCCGTCGACGAACTCGCCGCCGCCGGCCCCGGCGACATCCTGGTGTTCCTGCCCGGCGAGCGGGAGATCCGCGAGGCGCACGAGGCGCTGCGCAAGCACCACCCGCCGCAGACCGAGATCCTGCCGCTGTTCGCCCGCCTCTCGGTGTCCGACCAGGAGAAGGTATTCCAGTCGCACGGCGGTCGTCGCATCGTGCTGGCCACCAACGTCGCGGAAACCTCGCTCACCGTGCCCGGCATCCGCTACGTGGTGGATACCGGCCTGGCGCGGGTGAAGCGTTACTCCATCCGCAACAAGATCGAACAACTCAAGGTCGAGAAGATCGCGCAATCCTCCGCCAACCAGCGCGCCGGGCGTTGCGGCCGGGTGGCGGAAGGCATCTGCATCCGCCTCTACGACGAGCAGGACTTCCTCTCGCGGCCGAAATACACGACACCGGAACTGCTGCGCTCGTCTCTGGCCGGCGTCATCCTGCGCATGAAATCGCTCAGGCTGCCGGAGATCGAGGTGTTTCCCTTCCTCGATGTGCCCGAAGGCAAGCGCATCCGCGACGGCCAGCAACTGCTGGCGGAACTCGGCGCCCTCGACACGCGCGGCAGGCATCAAGGCCAACTCAGCGGCATCGGCAAGCAGCTCGCGCGCCTGCCGGTGGACCCGCGCATCGGCCGCATGCTGATCGCCGCCAGGGATCGCGGCTGCCTGCATGAAGTGCTGGTCATCGCCGCCTTCCTCTCGGTACAGGACCCGCGCGAACGGCCGCTGGAGGCCCAGGAAGCCGCCGACCAGAAGCACCGCCGCTTCATCGATCCCAATTCCGATTTCATCAGCCTGCTCAAACTCTGGGCGCATGTCGACGAACTCAGCCAGCACCGCAAGTCGCAGCGGAAGTTCCGCGACGCGCTGAAGGCCGACTTCCTCTCCCCCAACCGGGTGCGGGAATGGCGCGACGTCCATGCGCAACTGAGCACCCAGGTGAAGGAGATGGGCTGGCATGTCACGGAAGGGCAAGAACGGGCAGGCGAGACGCCTGCGCCACAGGGAACATCCGCCGCTCGCCATGTTGCGCAGGCGTCCTCGCCTGCATCAACCGCAGCCGGAGAAATCCCCTACGCCCCCCTGCACCAGGCCCTGCTCCCCGGCCTGCTCGGCAACCTCGGCATGCAAACCGAGGACGGCGCCTATCTCGGCGCGCGCGACATGAAGTTCTGGATCTTTCCCGGCTCCGGGGTCAAGAAGAAGCCGAAGTGGCTGCTCGCCGCCGAAATCGTGGAAACCAAGCGGGTGTACGCGCGCATGGTGGCGAAGATCGAGCCGGAATGGATCGAGCACGCCGCCGGGCACCTGCTCAAGGTGTCCTATTCCGACCCGCACTGGGCGAAGAAGCCGGCACATGTGGCGGCGTCGATGCGCGCCACCCTCTACGGCCTGCCGATCGTGAATGGCCGCAAAGTGCATTACGGCCCGATTGACCCGGCGCTCTCCCGCGAGTTGTTCATAAGAGGCGCCCTGGTCGCCGGCGAATTCGAGACGCGCGCGCCCTGGTTCGAGCACAACCGCCGCCTGCTGGAAGAGATCGACGACCTCGCCCACCGCGCTCGCAACGCCCGTCTGGTGGTAGACGAACATCAGCTCTACGCCTTCTTCGACGCGCGCGTGCCGGAAGGCATCCACAACGGCGCCGCCTTCGACACGTGGCGGCGCGAGGCGGAGAAAGCGCAGCCGCGTCTGCTCTGGCTGGAACGCGCCGATCTGCTCGACAGCGGCCACGACAGCCAGGAAAAGGCATTCCCGCCGCAACTCGAACTCAATGGCGCCCGCTATCCCCTCGCCTACCGCTTCGACCCCGGCACGGAAGACGACGGCGTCACCCTCATCGTGCCGCTCGCCGCCTTGAACCAGATCGCCCCGGCGCGCTGCGAATGGCTGGTACCCGGCCTGCTGGAAGAAAAGATCACCGCCCTGATCAAGAGCCTGCCGCAATCCATCCGCCGCGCCTTCGTGCCGGTACCGGAATACGCGAAAGCGGCGGCGGCGGCCCTTCTCCCCTCCCCCCCGGGGGGAGAGGGAGCAAGGCCCGCCCTTCCACTGACCGACGCCCTCGCCGCCTTCCTGACGAAATCCACCGGCCAGCTCATCCCTCGCGACGCCTGGCGCCCGGAAGCCCTGGCGCCGCACCTGGTGATGAATTTCCGGGTCCAGGACGAGGCCGGCAAGACCCTGGCCGAAGGCCGCGACCTCGCCGCCCTGCGCCAGCAACTGGGCGGCGCCGCCAGCCAGGAACTGGCCAGGTCCGCCGGCCAGTTCCAGCGCGACGGGATCACAAAATGGGATTTTGGCGACCTGCCGGAAACCGCCACGGTCGAAAGCGGCGGCCGGGTCGTCGCCGCATTTCCGGCGCTGCAATGCAGTGACGGCCAGGTCGGCCTGCGCCTGTTCGACCATGCCGACGAAGCCCGCGCCGCGCACCGCCTCGGCGTCGCCCGCCTGCTCTGGCTGGGCTTCCCCGACCTCTTGAAACAAGGCGAGCGCGATCTGACCGCGCGGCTGAAACCCGCCTGCCTGCAATATGCCTTGCTGTTCAAAGGACAGTCCTGTCCGGGCTTGGCGCGCGACGTCCTCGCCGCCGCCGTGCTCAGTCTGCGGGATGTCGCCGACATCCGCGACGCGGCCGCCTTCGCCGAAGCCGCTCAAGCCATTCGCCCGCGCCTGCCGGAAACCGTCGCTCGTCTCGCCAACGTCGCGACGGAATGCATCGCCGCCGCGCACCGGCTCGGCCAGGCCCTGACGAAGGCGCCAGTCGCCTGGAAAGCGGCCGTAACCGATATGCGCGAACAACGCGACGCCCTGGTGTTTCCCGGTTTCATGGCCAGCCACCCCGGCGCGCGTCTGCCTCACCTGCCGCGCTACCTCAAGGCCATTGAAATGCGCCTGGCCAAGCTCCCCAACCAGACCGCGCGCGACACCACCGCGCAACGCGAAATCGCCCCCCTGCTCAGCGCCTGGCGCAACCGCGTCGAACGCGCGCGTGCGCAAGGCATGAACGACCCCGCCCTCGACGCCTTCCGCTGGCAACTGGAAGAACTGCGCGTCTCCCTGTTCGCGCAGGAACTGAAGACGCCGGAACCGGTGTCGGTGAAACGACTGGAGAAGCGCTGGGCGGAGATCGTGGGGTGATGCGCGGAGCGGACTGAGCGCGGGCGGCACCCCACTTAATCAGGCTCAAGTTTGCGCGGCCACTGCCGCTAAAGCGGGCAATCCCGGAAAAAACGGATGGAGACCCCCTTGAAACCGCTCGCTTCCTGCACTGGAACCGTCACGTCCAGAATCCTCGCATTCGCCGCGATGTTGTTCCTGGTCGTACTCACCGCATCCCTCATCCACGCTTATATCGCACAGGAAGAACTCGCGGAGGAATTCGCCGGGAGTCATGTCGGCGGCCTCGCGGATACCTATTTCGATGGCCTGAACAAGCTGATGCTGACCGGCGGCATGGCCAGCCGTGACGAAGTCGCCCAGCAGATCAAGGCGCTGCCGAACGTCCTCGAGGCGCGCGTGATTCGCGGTGACGGCGTGAATGGCCAATATGGCGACGGCGACGGCAAGGAGGGGCCCGTCGACGACATCGATCGCGCCGCCCTGGAGGGCAAGGAAGTCGCGCGCATCGACACCACCGAGAAAGGCCGCCGCCTGACCCTGGCCCGCCCCTACCGCGCCAGCGAGAAAACCCGTGGCGTCAACTGCATGGGCTGCCACACGGTCGCCGAGGGCACCGTGCTGGGCGTGGTGCGGATCAGCTACGACATGGCGCCGGTGGACGCGCGCATCGTCAATGCCAGCCTGGTCAGTCTCGGCATTCACGTCGTCCTGTTCATCATCGGCATGCTGTTGCTCAATCTCGCGCTGCGTCGCACCGTGGCGGCACCGATCAACCGCCTCACCAGCCAGATGGTTCGGGTGGAGCAGGAATCCGATCTCAACCTGCGCATTCCGGTACACGGCAAGGACGAAATCGCGTGCGCGTCCATCGCCTTCAATACCATGATGGAGCGCTTCGCCGGCATCATCCGCCAGGTGGGTGATGCCACCCGCAATCTGAGCCAGGTCGCGGGCCACCTGGTCGACGTCACCACCCGCACGCAAGCCGGCGTCGACCGGCAGCTGAACGATACCGAGCAACTCGCCGCCACCCTGACGGAACTCGCCGGCAGCGTCCAGGAAGTGGCGCGCAATACCCAGGAAGCGGCCAAGGCCGCCCGTCAGGCCGACGGCGAGGCCAAGGAAGGCGCCGAGACCGCCACCAACGCGCTGGGCGCCATATCCGCCATGTCGGAACAACTGGAACAGGCGGTACATGTCATCCAGCGCCTGGATACCGACAGCCGCGACATCGGCCGGGTGATCGGATTGATCCGCGAGATCGCCGAGCAGACCAATCTGCTCGCGCTCAACGCCGCCATCGAGGCCGCCCGCGCCGGCGAGCAGGGGCGCGGCTTCGCCGTGGTCGCCGATGAGGTGCGCACCCTGGCGCAACGCACCCAGTCCGCCACCGAGGAAATCGAGAGCATCATCATCAAGGTTCAGGGGCGCGCCCAGGAGGCCGTCGGCGCCATCCAGAGCGCGGAAGAGAAAACCGATTCGAGCGTGAACAGCGTGGAGGAGAGCGCCACCGCGCTGGCCACCATTTCCGGTTCGGTCGGCGTCATCACCCGCATGAATGCCCAGATCGCCGACAGTTCGATGGGCCAGAGCGCGGCGGCGGACAACATCAACCGCAAGCTCGGCGATATCAGCGCCGTGGCCCGCGAGGCTTCCAGCCATGTCCATGACACCCACGGCGCCAGCGAAAAACTGGCCGGTCTGGCGCGGGACCTGGAAAGCCTGGTGAATCAGTTCCGGGTGTGATCGGGCCGCCGGTCAGCGCGTAGGGCGGAAAAGCGGCTTTATCGCGCCTTCCGCCGAATGCCATACGGTTGGGATCATGCGGCGGAAGGCGCCGGCATAAAGCCGCCGGCTTTATCGCGCCTTCCGCCATGGCCCCGTGAAATGGCGGAAGGCGCCGGCATGAAGACGCCGGCTTTTCCACCCTACGCGGGTTGGCGCGAGAGCGGGATAGACGGGTAAATCAGTCGCCGCCGGCCAGCCACTCCATGGCGATGCCCGGCTCGTCGAAGGCGCGCACATCCGCGTCGACGAACAGGCGGTTGAGCCAGGTCAGCCAGACCATCCATTCATCGGTGGTGACGATCGCGATTCTGCGAAAGTCGTAACGGTGTTCGCGCGAGAACCTGATCTCTTCCCAGGCCACGTCCAGGGTGTAACGGACCATGTCGCGCAGATCCAGGAGCACATTCACGCCCCCCTCGAACTTCAGGTCATGGAGCACGTGTTGCTCGAAATCCTTGAAATCCGCGAGCGTGAACTCACCGATGACGGAGACGGATATCAGGTTTTTTTCGTTGCTGATCGCGATCATGCTCGACTCCTCAATAACCACACATGTTGAAAGATTTCAGGGACCACGCCGTCTCGTGAGTTGCACCGCGCGGATTCCGGCCAACACGGTGATCGACATCCCGATCCACCCCGTTAACGGCATTTCCATACTGAAGATTAGGGCATCGAGCACGCTTCCGAACACCACCGTGCTATAGGCCAGTGCCGCCACCACGGCGGTATCGCCCTTGCGGTAGGCGCGGGTCATGGCGAGTTGACCGAGCGTGGCGAACAGGCCCAGACCCAGCAGCAGGATCAGATGTTCCGGTGCCGCCGCCGCGTGCCACCCCTCCAGACTGGCCAGGAACGCGGCGCCGACGCAGGAGACCAGGGCGAACCAGAACACGGTGCGCCATTCCGGCTCGCCCAGGCGTCCGAGACGCCGCACGTGGACATAGGCGAACGCCGCCAGGACACCGGACGCGAGACCGACCAGTCCCGCGAACAGATCCCCCGGCGCGCTGTCCCAGGGCCGCAACAGCAGGGCAACGCCAAGAAAACCCGCAAACACGGTCGCATACTGGGCGCGGTCGGGCCGCTCCTTGAGCTGCCAGGGCATGAGCAGGGCGAGGAACAGAGGTGAGGAATAGTTGAGCGTGATGGCGACCGAGAGCGGCAGATGCGCGACGGCGTAAAAGAAGGTGGCCAGCGCGAGAAACCCGATCACCCCACGGCGCAGATGCAGCGCGACATGCGCGCCGAGGAAGCGGCGCCCCCCGCCCGGCCCCCGGCGCAGCGAGATCGCGACCGGCAGCAAGGCCAGCGCGACCAGGGAACGGTAGAACACCAGCTCGTTGCTGGAAAACCATTGCGTCCCCAGTTTCACCAACACGCCCATGAGCGCGAACGAGGCACCGGCCAGGAGCATCCAGGTCGAGCCCACGGGTCAGGACTCGCTTTCCGGCATCAGTTCGGCGGCGGACAGGCCGCGCGTGATCTGCTCCACCGGCTGCGCCGCCGGCACGGTTCGCCCTTCCGGCGCCACCCGCAGTTCCTCGAATTTGCGCGCGGTCACCAGCACCCGGCTTTCCAGCGACCCGGTGGCGTCGTTGTAGGCTTTCACCGCCTGCCCCAGGTTCTTGCCGACACTGTTCCAGTGTTCGCCCAGCTTGCTCAGGCGTTCGTACAACTGGGCGCCGAGCAGGCTCACCTGGCGGGCGTTGTCGGCCAGGGCCTCCTGGCGCCAGCCGTAGTAGATCGCCTTGAGCAGGGCCAGCAGGGTGGTGGGGGTGGCCAGAATGACCTTTCGTTCGCTGGCGTATTCGATCAGGTCCGGCGCCTCGCGCAGGGCGGCGCCGAAAAAGGCCTCACCGGGCAGGAACAGCACCACGAACTCCGGCGCCGGCGCGAACTGCTCCCAGTAGGTCTTGGTGGAGAGCTGCTGGATGTGGGTACGCACGTGCTGGACATAACGCGCCAGGGCGCGGCTTCTGACATCGTCCCGTTCCTCCTCGCTCGCCTCCAGATAGGCGGCCAGGGGCGTCTTGGCGTCGAGCACGACGTTCTTGCCGCCGGGCAGGCGCACCACCATGTCCGGGCGGCGGCCGTCGTCCGTGGCTTCCTGCTCGTCGAAATCGCAGTGATCCAGCATGCCGGCCAGTTCCACCACGCGGCGCAACTGCACCTCGCCCCAGCGGCCGCGCACTTCCGGTCTGCGCAAGGCGGTCACCAGGCGGTGGGTCTCGTCCTTGAGATCGTGCTGGGCGGCGAGCAGTCCCTTCACCTGCTCGCTGAGGCCGGCATAGGCGCCGGCCCTGTGCTGTTCGATTTCCCGCTGCTGGGCCTGGAGCTTGTCCAGGGTTTCCGCCAGTGGCTGGACCAGGGTCGCCACCGCCTGTTGCCGCGCCGCCAAGTCGCCCCTGGCCTGTTCCTGGAAGGCGGCGAGGTTCTGCCGCGCGAGATCGAGAAAGGCCTGGTTGTTGCTCTTCAGGGCATCGGCGGAAAGGGACTTGAAGGCGTCGGCCAGCTCACGCTCGGCATGCGCCAGCAGCGCGGCCTTTTCGCCGGCGCTGGCGCGCTCCCGCTCCAGATGCACTTCCAGTTCGACGACGCGGGCCTGCCAGCGGCCACGCTGCCAGAACAGCAGCACCAGGCCGGCCAGCCCGCCCAGCGCCAGCCCGAACAGGGCGGCCAGCGCGGCATTCATCGGCTCAAGCCCGCATGCACAGTTCGAGCGCCGCCCGCCAGTCCGGCAGGCGCACGCCGAACACCCGTTCCAGCTTGTCGTTGTTCAGCCGCGAGTTGAGTGGGCGCTTCGCCGGAGTGGGATAGTCGCCGCTCGGAATCGGCAGCAACGTGGCCTTCGCCTCGCCGCCATCGATCGTCTGGATCGCCTCGGCGAAGCCGTGCCAGGAGGTTTCGCCGCCATTGCTCATGTGATAGACGCCCCACGGCTCGGGCCGGTCGGCGCCGCGCGCGGGCGAGACGCGCTGGGCGAGGATCAGCGCCGTGGCCTCGGCCAGCATGCGGCTCCAGGTGGGGGCGCCGATCTGGTCGGCGACGATCTTCAGCTCCGGCCGCTCTTTCATCAGCCGCCGCATGGTCAGCAGGAAGTTGGCGCCGCGATTGCCGTAGACCCAGGAGGTGCGGAAAATCAGGTGGCGGCGGCAGGCCGCCTGGATCGCCTGTTCCCCGGCCAGCTTGCTGGCGCCGTAGACGTTGAGCGGGCCGGTCGCGTCGTCTTCCCGCCAGGGGGTGTCGCCGGTACCGGGAAAAACGTAATCGGTGGAGTAGTGCACCAGCAGCGCGCCCAGTTTCTCCGCCTCCTCGGCCAGCAGACCCGGGGCGGTCGCGTTGATCGCGTGCGCCCGCTCGGCTTCGCTTTCCGCCTTGTCCACCGCCGTGTGGGCGGCGGGGTTGACGATGACGCGCGGGGCGACTTCGCGCACCACCCGGCGGATGGCGTCGGCGTCGGCGAGATCCAGCGCTTGCGAATCGACCGCGACCACTTCGCCCAGGCAGGCCAGGGTGCGCTGGAGTTCCCAGCCGACCTGACCGTTCATGCCGGTGAGCAGGATCTTCATGCGTACACCTCCGCATCCCGCAACACGCTGCCGACCTGGTCCTTGGCGGAAAGCGCCGGCTCGCCCACGACGGGCCAGTCGATG
>CAZONS010000101.1:0-10881 GCA_964581195.1 uncultured Thiobacillus sp.
GAAGCGCTCGTCGATATGGATGGCGGCCTTGGCCTCGGGCGCCGGCTGCTCCACCTTGCGCTCGCCGGCGATGGTGAGCACGCCCTTTTCCAGTTGCACCTCGATGGCGGCCGGGTCGAGGCCGGGCGCGAAGGCGTAGATCTCCACGGATCGCGGCGTGCCGCCGACGTTCATGGCCGGGAAGCCGCCGCGGGCGACGCCGCGGATGCTGGGGGAAAAGTCGTGCGCCTGCTGGATCTCGCGTTGCAGGCGGTCGAGTTCCGCGAACAGGTCGCGGGGGAACGGGGATCGATACAGCATGGTGTCCTCCTGTGGGTTGGGCGGGCATCGGCGGATGCTCCTGTTGCCTTTCTATGGCATTTCCCGGCGAGTTCAAGTTCTTGATGTGCAAGCCCCCCGACATTATCTAGGCTGGGTATTGCCTAGCCATGTCGGGGGAAATTCCATGCAATTCAAGGATTACTACCAGACCCTGGGGGTGCCCCGCGACGCCACGGCGGAAGACATCAAGAAGGCCTTCCGCAAGCTGGCGCGCAAGTACCACCCTGACGTTTCCAAGGAGCCGGATGCCGAACTGCGCATGAAGGAGGTCAACGAAGCGCACACGGTGCTCTCCGACCCCGAGAAGCGCGCCGCCTACGACCAGTTGGGGCGGAACTATCGGCCCGGCCAGGACTTCCGGCCGCCGCCGGACTGGGATGCCGGCTTCGAGTTCTCCGGTCGCGGCTTCTCGCCGCGCGAGGCGGCGGATTTCAGCGACTTCTTCGCGGAGCTGTTCGGCCGCATGGGCGGCGGCGGTTTCCAGGCCGGGCACGGCGGGGGCCGTCACGACTCACGCGGCGAGGATCACCACGCCAAGGTCATGCTGGATCTGGAGGATGCCTTTCACGGCGCCAGTCGCCAGTTGTCGCTGCGGGTGCCGCAAATGGACGCGCGGGGCCGGGCCGTGCTGGTCAACCGCACTCTCAACGTGAAGATTCCCAAGGGCGTGCGCGAAGGCCAGGTGATCCGCCTCGCCGGCCAGGGCGCGCCCGGCCCGGCCGGCGCCGGCGATCTGCTGCTGGAAGTGCATTTCCAGCCGCATCGGCGTCTGCGCGCGGAGGGGCGCGACCTGCATCTCGATCTGCCGCTGGCGCCCTGGGAAGCCGCGCTCGGCGCCATCGTCGCGGTCGACCTGCCGAATGGCGGCGTCAAGGTGCGGATTCCCGAAGGTGCCCAGAGCGGCCGCCAGTTGCGCGTGCGCGGCAGGGGCATTCCCGGCGAGCCGCCGGGCGATCTGCTGCTCGAACTCCAGGTGGTGTTGCCGCCGGCGGATACCCCGAAGGCCAGGCGGTTCTATCAAACCATGGCGGCCGAGTTCGCCTTCAATCCGCGCGGGAGGGACTGAGCCATGCGTGACGAGAACATCCTGATCGGCTGCCTGATGGAAGACTCCTGGCTGACCCTGGACCAGATCGCCGCCGCCTGCGCGGTGGAGCCCGCCTGGCTGCTGCGCCACATCGACGAGGGCCTGTTCCCGCACGCGGAGAGCGTGGCCGGCGTCTGGCGCTTCTCGGGCGCCAGCCTGCTGCGCGCGCGGCGGATGCGACAGATGGAACGCGATTTCGAGGCGGTGCCGGAACTCGCCGCCCTGGTCGCCGATCTGCTCGAGGAAATGGACGATCTGCGCATGAAACTGCGCCGCATCGAGCCGCGCTAACTTTCATGCAGTGGACAGAGGTGGCACCCCTGATGATGAAAAACCATGCACATGGAGCTTGTAGGACCGTAGGTCGGGTTAGCCGGCGGGGGTTTGCCGGCGTAACCCGACGTTTCGGCACCTCATGTCGGGTTACGCCGACGATAAAGCCGTCGGCTAACCCGACCTACGCCTGAACCCACCCTGGAGTAACTGAATGCGCGGCGAACCCGACCGTTTTCTCAACCGCCTGTTCTGGCTGACCGTCGCGGCGGCCCTGTTGATCCTGTTCTGGCATGGCCTCTCCGGTCTCCTCGGTGGCGTCGATGAGCCCCCCGCCGAACCCCGCGCCGTGCTGGCGCGCGGCGACCTGGCCGGCGATGAGAAGGCGACCATCGAACTGTTCGAACGCTCGCGCGATTCGGTGGTGTTCATCACCACCCGGGCGCAGGTGCGTGATTTCTGGACGCGCAACGTCTACAGCGTGCCGCGCGGCACCGGTTCCGGCTTCATCTGGGATGACGCCGGCCATGTGGTGACCAATTACCACGTCATCCAAAACGCCTCCGGCGCCACGGTGAAACTGGCCGACGGCCGCGACTACAAGGCCGAACTGGTCGGCGCCAGTCCCAGCCACGACATCGCCGTGCTGCGCATCGGCGTCGGCTTCAAGCGGCCGCCACCGGTGCCGCTGGGCGAGAGCGGCAACCTCAAGGTCGGCCAGAAGGTGTTCGCCATCGGCAACCCCTTCGGCCTCGACTGGAGTCTGACCACCGGCATCGTCTCGGCGCTGGACCGCTCCCTGGGCGAGGACAACGGCAACACCATCGACCACCTGATCCAGACCGACGCGGCCATCAACCCCGGCAACTCCGGCGGCCCCCTGCTCGATTCCGCCGGCCGCCTGATCGGCATCAACACCGCCATCTACAGCCCCAGTGGCGCCAGCGCCGGCATCGGTTTCGCGGTGCCGGTGGACACGGTCAACCGGGTCGTCCCGGAACTCATCCGCCACGGCAAGTATCTGCGCCCGGCGCTGGGCATCGAAGTCGACGAGGGGCTCAATCGCCGCCTCACCGCCGCCCTGCGGGTTGAGGGCGTGGTCGTCCTCAATGTCGCCCCCGATTCCGCCGCCGCCCGGGCCGGCCTGCGCGGCGTCAGCCGAAGCCGCGACGGTGGCATCATCCCCGGCGACATCCTGCTCGCCCTCGACGGCAAGCCGCTGGACGGCGTCGGCAAGCTGTTCGCCCGACTCGACGACTACCAGGTGGGCGACGTCGTCAAACTGAAGGTGTGGCGGGAAAGCCGGGAGGTGGAGGTCAGCGTGACCCTGCAACCGGGGGGCTGAACGGGCCGCTCTCCTCGGCTTCCGCCGCGTCGATCCCATGGCATGGGGATGCGTGGATGGTGTAAGGTGATCGCAGCCTGATGCCCACACCTTCCATGCTCGGCCCTCCCGGATTGCCTTCCCCCCGACCCGCCTCCCAATTGGTTGCGGCGAGGGCGTCGCCGCGACGATGCCCGGCCCGCGGCCGCGCGTCCTCCGCGCGACGGGGCGCCGGCGTCACCGGTGTGCCGGCCTGGCATGCAGCGATTCACGAACCCGGGCCGCAACGGCCGCATCTCCCCGAGCAGGGGCGACTGGAACTCACGGAGAGCACACTATGAACACCCCCAAAGTCCTGGCATTCGTCATGGCTGGCGGCGAAGGCAGCCGCCTCAGCCCGCTCACCCTGGAACGCTCCAAACCCTCGGTGCCCTTCGGCGCGCGCTACCGGATCGTCGATTTCGTCCTCTCCAACCTGGTCAACTCCGGCATCCACGGCATCTATCTGCTGGTGCAGTACAAGTCGCAATCCCTGATCGAACACGTGCGCAAGGCCTGGGTGCTGCCGCCCATGCTGCCCGAGCATTTCGTCACCGTGGTGCCGCCGCAGATGCGCATGGGCCAGAGCTGGTTCCAGGGCACGGCCGACGCGATCTACCAGAACATCGACCTGATCCGCCAGCACGCGCCGCAGATGGTGCTGGTGTTCGGCGCCGACCACATCTACCGCATGGACGTGCGGCAGATGATCCAGTTTCATCTGGAAAACAAGGCCGCCGCCACGGTGGCGGCGCTACCGGTGCCGCTGAAGGACGCCAGCGCCTTCGGCGTCATCGACGCCGAGGCCAGCGGTCGCATCAAGGGCTTCCTGGAAAAGCCCGACCAGCCGCCGGCGATGCCGGATCGCCCCAGTCACGCCTATGCCTCCATGGGCAACTACCTGTTCGATACCGATGTCCTGCTCCATGCCCTGGAGAAATGCCGCACCAACGGCGGCACCGACTTCGGCAAGGATGTCCTGCCCGACCTGATGAAGGGCGGCAATCTGTATGCCTACAACTTCGCCGAAAACAGCGTGCCGGGCATCCGCCCCTATGAGGAAAAGGCTTACTGGCGCGATGTCGGCACGCTCGACGCCTATTTCGAGGCGCATCGCGACGTGCTCGGCCTGGAGCCGCGCTTCGATGTGTTCAACGCGCGCTGGCCGATGTTCTCCAGCGGCTACCAGGGGCCGGCCGCCCGCTTCGTCAAGGCCGATCTGGACAACAGCATGATCAGCGCCGGTTGTCTGATCGACGGCGCCACGATCAAGAACTCGGTGCTGCGCCGCGAGGTCGTGGTGGAGCCGGGCGCCGAGATCGAGGACTGCATCATCATGGATTATTCGATGGTCAAGCGCGGCGCCAGGCTCAAGCGCGTCATCGTCGACCGCTACAACGTCATCGGCGAGAACGAGCGCATCGGCTACGACCTCGAACGCGACCGCAAGCGCTATCACGTCACCGACTCGGGCATCGTGGTGCTGGCCAAGGGCGAGCGCTACGGCTCCCTGCGCGGTTCCTTCGAGGGCGAGGATTGAGCGCGGAGTTCGCCGTCTGGCCGGGGGCGCCCCAACCCCTGGGCGCCACCTGGGACGGCAGCGGGGTCAACTTCGCGCTGTTCTCGGAACATGCCGAGAAAGTCGAGTTGTGCCTGTTCGATCCCAAGGGGCGGCGCGAGATCGCGCGCATCGAACTGCCGGAACGCACCGACCTGGTCTGGCACGGCTATCTGCCACAGGTGCGCCCCGGCCAGCTCTATGGCTACCGGGTCCATGGCCCCTACGATCCCGAGGCGGGACATCGCTTCAACCCCCACAAGCTGTTGCTGGACCCCTATGCCAGGGCGATAGACGGCCAGATCAAATGGTCCGATGCGCATTTCGGCTACAGGATCGGCCACCGCCGCGACGATCTCTCCTTCGACCGCCGCGATTCCGCCCCGGGCATGCCCAAGTGCCGGGTGATCGACCCCGCCTTCACCTGGGGCGACGATCGGCCGCCGAGGATTCCCTGGCATGAAACCGTCATCTACGAGTTGCACGTCAAGGGCTTCACCCGGCTCAACACGCGGATTCCACCCAACCTGCGCGGCACCTACGCGGGGCTGGCCAGCGCGCCGGCGATCGCGCATCTCAAGCACCTGGGCGTCACCGCCGTGGAACTGATGCCGGTGCACGCCTTCGTCGACGACCGCCATCTGGTCGGGAAGGGCCTGCGCAACTACTGGGGCTACAACACGGTCGGCTATTTCGCCCCGGAGGCGCGTTATTCGGCCAATGGCGCGGTGAGCGAATTCAAGACCATGGTCAGGACGCTGCACGCGGCCGGCATCGAGGTGATACTCGACGTGGTCTACAACCATACCGCCGAGGGCAACCACCTGGGCCCGACGCTGTCCTTTCGCGGTATCGACAATGCCGCCTACTACCGCCTGGTCAACGGCAGCCGGCGCTACTGCATGGATTTCACCGGCTGCGGCAATACCCTGAACATGATGCACCCGCGCGTGCTGCAACTGATCATGGATTCGCTGCGCTACTGGGTGCTGGAGATGCACGTCGATGGATTCCGCTTCGACCTGGCCAGCGCGCTGGCCCGCGAACTGCACGAGGTGGACAAGCTGGGCGCCTTCTTCGACATCATCCACCAGGACCCGGTGCTGTCGCGGGTCAAGCTGATCGCGGAACCCTGGGATCTCGGCGAGGGCGGCTACCAGGTCGGCAACTTCCCGGTCGGCTGGACCGAGTGGAACGGCCGTTACCGCGATGTCATGCGCGACTACTGGCGCGGCGAGGGCGGTCTCATCGGCGAATTCGCCACGCGGCTGACCGGCTCCTCCGACCTCTACGCCCACAGCGGCCGCCGCCCCTACGCCAGCATCAACTTCGTCACCTGCCACGACGGCTTCACCCTGGCCGATCTGGTCAGTTACAACGACAAGCACAACGCCGCCAACGGCGAGGGCAACCACGACGGCGAAGCACACAACCGTTCCTGGAACTGCGGCGTCGAGGGGCCGACGAAAAACCGCGCGATCAACATCCTGCGCGCCCGCCAGCAGCGCAACCTGCTGGCCACCCTGATCTTCTCCCAGGGCGTGCCGATGCTCACCAGCGGCGACGAACTCGGGCGAAGCCAGGGCGGCAACAACAATACCTATTGTCAGGACAGCGCCTTCAACTGGTTGAACTGGGAGGCGCCAGGCGCCGACTGGGAGCTGTTCGAGTTCGTCGCCACCTGCCTGCGCCTGCGCCGGGACCACCCGGTGCTGCGCCGTCGCCGCTTCTTCCAGGGGCGCTATATCCATGGCAGCGAGATGAAGGACATCCACTGGCTGAAACCCGACGGCAGCGAAATGAGCGACCAGGAGTGGGAGCATCACCATGCCCGCTGCCTCGGCGTTCTCCTGATCGGCGCCGCCATCGGCGAGACCGACATGCGCGGCCGCCGCATCGAGGACGACAACTTCCTGCTGCTGTTCAACGCCCATCACGAGCCCTTGCCCTTCATCCTGCCGACGGGCGCGCGCGAGCAGACCTGGACGGCGGTGCTGGACACGGCGCGTCCGGATGGCCTTGCCGCGCGCAAGCACTTCAGCGGTGGCCAGCACTATCCGCTGATGGCGCGTTCCTTCGCCCTGTTGCTGTTGCCGAGGCGGGCGCCATGACGACCGCGAACGCGTCCGGCCGACTGGGCGAGCTCGCCGGTATCCTGCCCGAGTACCACGACATCTGGGGTAACCCGCACGCGACCTCGGACGCCAGCCGCCAGGCCCTGCTGGGCGCCATGGGGCTGGCCGACGGCGAGGCCGCCCTGCGCGCCTGGGAGGATGAGGCCTGGCGCCGCCGCCTGCCGCCGGTGCATGTGGTGGCGCGGGAGACGCCCTGCCGTCTCACCCTCCACCTGTCCGCCAGCGCCGCCTCGCTGCCCTGGCACTGGCGCCTCATCCTGGAGACGGGCGGCGAGCTCGTGGGGGATTTCGTCCCCGAGCAGCTCGACTTGCTGGAGCGCCGCGACCTCGCCGGCGAGCCGTGGCAGGCGCGCGCGCTGGAACTGCCGGCGATCGCCGAGACCGGCTATCACACGCTGGAGGTGCGCGCGGGCGACGCGCTCGACAGCCTGCCGCTGATCGTCACCCCCGCGCGTTGTCACCAGCCCGAGTCGATCCACGCGGGGGGCCGGGTCTGGGGCCTGTCGGCGCAGCTCTATGGCGTGCGCTCCCGCCGCAACTGGGGCATGGGCGACTTCACCGATCTCGGCCACCTGCTCGAATGGGCGGCGCGCGTTGGCGCCAGCCTGGTCGGCATCAACCCGCTGCATGCCCTGTTTCCTCACAATCCGCGCCATGCCAGCCCCTACAGCCCCTCCAGTCGGCGCTTCCTGAACATCCTCTACCTCGATGTCGAGGCCGTGCCCGAATTCGCCGAATGCGACGAAGCGCGGCAATGGGTGGCGGCGACGGATTTCCAGGCGCGGCTGCGCGCGTTGCGCGAGGCTACCCTGGTCGATTACGCCGGGGTGGCGGCGGCCAAGTTCGCCATTCTGGAGCGGCTGCATCGGCATTTCCGAGCGCGCCACCGCGACAGCGCGCGCGGTCGCGCCTTCGCCGCGTGGCGCCGCCAGGGGGGCGAGGACCTGGAGCGCTTCGCCATCCATCACGCCCTGCAGGCGCACCTGCACGCGGGTGACAGCCAACTCTGGGGCTGGCCGGTGTGGCCCGTCGCCTATCGCGACCCCGACACGGCCGAAGTCGCCGACTTCGTCGCCGCGCACCGCGACCAGATCGACCTGGTGCTCTACCTGCAATGGCTGGCCCAGGCGCAATTGAACGAGGTCATGCGGCGCGCGAGCGCGCTCGGCCTCGGCGTCGGCCTGTACCGGGATCTGGCGGTGGGCGTCGATCTCGGCGGCGCCGAGACCTGGAGCCGGCGCGCGTTGTTCGCCCCCGCCGCCCGCGTCGGCAGCCCGCCCGACGACTTCAACCTGTTCGGTCAGGACTGGGGCCTGCCGCCCTGGATTCCGCACCGCCTGCGCGAGGCCGCCTACGCGCCGTACATCGCCATGCTGCGCGCCAACATGCAGGGCGGCGGGGCGCTGCGCATCGATCACGTGATGGGGCTGATGCGCCTGTTCTGGCTGCCACCCGGGATGCGCGGCGACCAGGGCGCCTACGTGGCCTACCCCTTCCACGACCTGCTCGGCATTCTCGCCCTGGAAAGCCAGCGCAACCGCTGCCTGGTCGTGGGCGAGGACCTCGGCACCGTGCCGGACGCCGTGCGCGAAGCCATGCGCGAGAGGGGCATGCTCTCCTATCGTCTGTTCTATTTCGAGCGTGAAGCGGACGGCGCATTCCTCGCGCCCGGGCGCTACCCGGAAGAGGCGATGGTGGCGGCCAGCATCCACGACCTGCCGACCCTGGCCGGATTCTGGCGCGGCGTCGACCTCGACCTGCGCGCTCGCCTCGGCCTGTTCCCCAGCGAGGAAGAGCGCCGTCGCCAGAACGCCGCCCGCGCCGAGGACCGGGCGCGGTTGCTGAGGACCCTGGAACACGAGGGCCTGCTGCCGGAGGGTATGGACACGCAACCTGCCGGCGTGCCGGAGATGACCCCCGAACTGGTTCGGGCGCTGCATCTCTACCTCGCGCGGACCCCGGCCCGGGTCGCCCTGGTGCAGGCGGAGGACATGCTGGGCGAACTGGAACAGGCCAACCTGCCCGGCACCACCGACGCCCACCCCAACTGGCAACGGAAACTCCCGCTCGATCTGGAAGCCTGGGACGACGACCCGCGCATCCGCGCCCTGGCCGAGGCGCTCACCGATGCGCGCGGCCGCTGACGGCGGCGCGAACGCGAAGTCACATGGCCTTGATCGGTACTCCTTCTCCCAAGGAAATATGCCGACTGTTGGGTCTGGCCACCCTGTCGCTCGCGCTCCTCGCCGGCGCGCCCGCGCTCGCGCGGGAATACAGGGATTGCGTGACCGATCGGGATTGCCGGCGTGGTTGGATTTGTGATGTCCAGCCGGTCCCCTGCGATCCAGGTTCGCGGGCCTTGTCCTGCATTCGGAAGGTATGCATGCCGGATACGCAACCGCCGGCACCACAAGAAAAGGGAAGCCGATCGCCAGAAAGGAATCGGGATTGCTCATTCGCGGAAACGGTAAGGTAGCGCGGGGTCCATGGACGTCTCCCGGCTATTGTCGTTGGCCGGGCGGCGGGCATCGCGGTGCCTCAGGCCGGGCAACCCAGGGGGCTGTCCTCGATTCCGCCCTTGGTGTCAGGCCAGCATCAGCGCGCGCTTGCGTTCCTTGGTGTAGCGCCACCACGGAAGCGGCGGTTCGCCGGTCATGAAGCGGGTGGCGGCGATGAAGGTGTCGAGCAGGCAGGGGTCGTACATGACGCCGGTCTGTGTGCACAGTCGCTGGTAGAGGACGTATGGGTCCTGGCCCTTGAGGTCCGCCGGGGTGTGGATGCCGAGCCGGTTCAGGTGGCCGGCGACGGCGGGGCCGATGTTGGGGATGGCTTCCAGTTCGCCGGCCTGGTCCGCTGTCCTGGCTTTCTTCATGTTTCGGTTCCTCCCGCAAAAGGTCATGATAGCTGGCGAACCGCCCGCCTTCGATCGCAACCTGGTTGGTCGCGGACCCGGGCCGGTGCCGCTAGATTGTCATTACAAAGGGTGCATGCGAGCGAGATGAAAGATTCCCCCCTCTTCGATTGGCCGGTCCGCGTCTATTGGGAAGATACCGATGCCGGCGGCGTGGTGTATTACGCCAACTATCTGAAATTCCTGGAGCGGGCACGGACCGAATGGCTGTCCGCGCTGGGGTTGGAACAGGATCATCTGGCCCGCGACGCGGGCGTGTTGTTCGTGGTGCGCAGGGTGGAGGCGGACTATCTGCGTCCGGCCCGTTTCAACGATAGATTGTTGGTGCGCAGCCGCCTGAGTGAACTTGGCCGCGCCAGTCTGGTCATGGAGCAGGACGTCTTGCGTGGCAGCGAGCGCCTGTTTGCCGCCCGGGTGCAAGTGGCCTGCGTCGAGCCGGGCGGCTTCCGCCCCGCTAGAATCCCCGGCTTCGTCACCGAAAGAATGCGCCCCTGATGGAACTCGCTCTCAACCACGACCTTTCCTTTATCACGCTCGTCCTCCAGGCCAGTTGGGTGGTCAAGGCGGTGATGCTTCTGTTGCTGTTCGCCTCGGTGATGTCCTGGTGGCTGATCTTCGAGAAGCTGTTCATGCTGCGGCGTGAGCGGCGCGAGGCGGAAGCGTTCGAAAAGGAGTTCTGGGGCGGCGGTCACAAGAAGGTGCTCGACCGGGTCGACGAGGAGGATCGCGGCAGCAGCCTGGAAGAGGTGTTTCGCGCCGGCATGCGCGAATTCCGCGCCAAGCGCGACCGCGCGGTGGATGCCCAGGCGGTGGTGGAAAGCGCCCGCCGCGCCATGCGAGCCGCCTATCAGCGGGAGATGGATCAGGTGGAGTCGTATCTGCCTTTCCTGGCGACGGTGGGTTCGGTGTCGCCCTATGTCGGCCTGCTGGGTACCGTCTGGGGCATCATGAATGCCTTCATGGGCCTGTCCAATGTCGCCCAGACCACGCTGGCGCAGGTGGCGCCGGGCATCGCGGAGGCGTTGATCGCCACCGCCATCGGCCTGTTCGCGGCGATTCCCGCCGTGATCGCCTACAACCGCTTCACCCATGACATCGATCGTCTGGCCAACCGCTACGACATCTTCATGGAGGAGTTCTCCAACATCCTGCAGCAGGAGGTTGGACGCCGATGATCCCGCGCCGCACCCGCAAGGCGGTCAACCAGATCAATGTCGTTCCCTACATCGACGT
>CAZONS010000102.1:0-10877 GCA_964581195.1 uncultured Thiobacillus sp.
GGCTTGGAAAAACGCATGCGGATGGTGGACTCGTCGACGATGTCGATCCCGGTCAGCGTTTCGAACTTCCAGGCGTGGGGAGAGCCGACAGCGGGATCCTTGACGCGCTCCAGGCTCCATTTCACGGCGGCGGCGTCGCAGGGGTCGCCATTGTGGAATTTCACCCCCGGGCGCAGCTTGAAGACGTGCGTCTTGTCGTCCGGCATCTCCCACTTCTCGGCCAGGTCGGGCACGAAGGACACCTTCTTGCCGTCATAGGCCACCTTGAGCAGGCCATTGAAAACGTTGTTCAGGATCTTTACCGACCCCAGCGACGCGGTGAAGTGCGGATCCAGCGTGTCCACCGCGTCGATCCAGGCGAGCTTGATGGTGCCGCCATGCCTGGGCGAGGCCGCGATGGCGCTGCGCACCAGCGAACCGCCCAGGATGGCGCTACCCGCAGCCAGCCCGGCCCCGCTGCCCATCAGCTTCATGAAACCGCGACGGTTGATTCCGGCAGCCAGCACGGCAGCCAGCTTGTCCTTGTGATCCTGGTCAGACATGGTTTTCTCCTAACAATTGATACGGTTTGATCAATAACGCAGGAGAGTCATTAGCAAACCATGTGCCACGTCCATAACAATTGCTCAACCATCTGATTTGTATAACTAATATTTTCAATATCGGGATCCCGTGGCGCTTTGCGATCCGCGACGCGCACCACCATGTCGCACCCCGATTCCCGCTCGAATCAGTTCTTTTGTTATCAATATTTACTGTTTTCTCTTACAAATGTATGAGGCACTGCATACAAAGCGGATACGCGGACACCGATCCATCGCTCCACTGGACGTTTGTTAGTCCGTCCCCCAAAAAAACCGCGCACGAAGCGGCACAGGAATGGTGCGGGCGGCGCTGTATCCACTCAATACGTGGCTGTCGATTCTTTCCTGCCTCTGAAGTGCCGCTTACATTTACAGCGAAAGCGAGTCAGATCCTTCCGAACGACTGGACCGACCAGGGTGAGGACGCGCCGCAACGGGTGGATTGAGATTTCCCGCTGGCGCCGCGGGTCTCTCACTTGTGGTGGGACCAGGAGCGCCCCCCGGGGCTTGCCATCGGCTCGTGCCAACCGACACAGACCACCGGGAATTGTCGGCATCGCGCCGTCGCCGCGTCACCCGCGTGGCGTCCGGCGGTGGCGCCTGCCCGCGCCCGCGCGCGGTTTCCCCGTCTCGCGCCATCCTCCGACGCTGGCCCGCATCTTGCTGCCGTTGCGCGCTGGATCCCGGAACGGAGATGGACATGAAACTGCGCATCGCACGAAGTCACGTGGAGGCTCTGGTCGAGGCGTTTCCGCGTCTAGCCGGCCTCAATGAACAACTGCGCTTCGGCAACGCCGCCGAGGTGCCGTTCGAGCAACTGCGCGATGCGGAGATCGACTGCTTGCGCGGCCTTTACGCCGACGGCGACGCCGACCAGCGCGCCCGCGCGGCGCAACTGCATACCCTGCAACAGGCGATGCACGAGGCAGGTCCGCGCTTCGACGGCGACGACCTGGAGCCGCTGGTGCCGGCCATCGCCAGCTATCTGGCGCGCGACGCGATTCGCGGCTGGCTGTTCAGCGCCGGCATCAGCGGCAAGCCGACCGCCTGGGTGATCGGCCGCCTGGACTACACACCCTCTTCCAGCGAGGAGGCCGGACGGGTGCTGATCGAACTGAAAGCCAATTCCCGGGGCCGGCTGGCCAGCGTCACCGTGATGATCCTGCCGCGCGATCTGGGCAACCGCACCCTGCCGCAGATCTTCGCCGCCAAGGGCTATCTCAAGGAAACGCCGGAGCTGATCCGCGCCTACGACGAGACCGCCGCGCGCTATTTCGACTGGCGCGCGCGTTACGGCACCCAGTTCAGTGGCCGGGGGACGGGGTATTACGCGGAGAACCCCACCGCCTCGCACCGCGACACCGACTGGTCGCGGAAAGACGTGGTGGTGCTGTCCTCCAGCGGCGGCGACGCGCGCCTGGTCAATGACGAGGGCATCCTGAGCGAGCGGGTGCTGGCGCTGGATGCCAGCGGCGACATCCTCGGCCCCTACCTGCGCCGCGCAGGAAAGAGCCTGCGCTACAAGTCCGACGACGCCGTCGAGGCGATCCGGGCGACGCTGCCCCGTGGCCTGTTCACGCAGTTGCCGGTGCATTTCGACATCCTCATGTTCCACCTGGAACTGCACCATTACGTGTGGGTGCACGTGCACGACATGGCGCCCTACGTCTACCAGCCCGAGCTGAAGGAGAAGCTGATCCTGCCCGAGGAGCAGACCGACCTGATCGACATCCTCACCGCCGAGATGGATGTGCTGATGGACGACATCATCGCCGGCAAGTCGGGCGGCACCACGGTGCTGTGCGCCGGCCCGGCCGGGGTGGGCAAGACGCTGACCGCCGAGGTCTACGCCGAGATCATCCGGCGGCCGCTGTATCGGGTGCATTCCGGCCAGCTGGGGCTCAACGTCGGCGCCATGGAGACGGCGCTGAAGGAGGTGCTGACCCGCGCCCAGCGCTGGGGCGCGGTGATGCTGATCGACGAGGCCGATGTCTACATCCGCCGCCGTGACGACAACATCGCCACCAACGCCGTGGTCGGCGTCTTCCTGCGCGTGCTGGAGTACTTCAACGGCCTGCTGTTCCTCACCACCAACCGGGTGGACGACATCGACGAGGCCATCATTTCCCGCTGCATCGCCCTGATCAGATACCACCCGCCCGAGGCCGACGCCCGACGCCGCATCTGGCGGGTGATGACCGAGCAGTTCCAGCTGGCGGTGGACGACGCCCTGCTGGAACACCTGGTGGCGCTGTTCCCGTCCGCCTCCGGTCGCGACATCAAGGGCCTGGCCAAGCTGGTGGCCAAGTATTGCCACCAGAAAAGGCTGCCGCCCAGCCTGGAGGCGTTCAAACGCTGCTCGGTGTTTCGCGGCCTCGACCCACGCGCCGCGCCACCCCCGGCCTGATCGGCGACAATCGCGGTTTTCGGAGCCGCGACGATGAGCCATTGGGAAGAGAAATATCAGGCCAACACCATTCCCTGGGACCGGGGCGCGTCGAGCCCGGCCCTGCGCCGCTGGCTGGAGGCCGATGCCATGAAGCACGGGCGCATCCTGGTGCCGGGCTGTGGTCGCGGCCATGAGGCGGTGGAACTGGCGCGGCACGGCTTTCGCGTCACCGGCCTCGACATCGCGCCGACCGCGTTGAAGCTGCTCGAAGCGGAACTGGCGGCGGCGGGGCTGGAAGCGGAAACGGTCTGCGCCGACGCCCTGGCCTGGCAGCCGGCGACGCCGTTCGACGCGATCTACGAACAGACCTGTTTATGCGCGCTGCAACCCGAGCAGTGGCCGGCCTATGAGCAACAACTGTTCCGCTGGCTGAAACCCGGCGGCCACCTTTACGCCCTGTTCATGCAGACCGGCCGCGAGGGCGGCCCGCCCTTCCACTGCGAACCGGGCGAGATGCGGACGCTGTTTCCGGCGACGCGCTGGATCTGGCCGGCTACTGAACTGGAGCGGGTGGAGCATCCCAACGGCCTGTTCGAGCTGGCGACGGTGCTGGTGCGCGGACTCGAATAAGTTCGCCGGTCCGGCAGGGTCAACCCGGCCCACGCGCATGCTCCCACGCTTGCGTCGCACTAAAAAAACGGCCCGCCGAGGCGGGCCAAGAACACGTTTGCACGTATGGAAGCGGGTGAATCATAGCGGCCGGCCACGCGCGACGGAATGCGACACGTTGTCGCGGGGGGCGAGCGCGGCCAACCGCTAGAATTCACCCATGCCGCTTCTCCCTCACCCTTTCTCGCCACGCCTGAACACCGCCGACTGGCGCGAGACATTGCCGCGCGAGGCGCAGGTACGCCTGCTGCTGACGCGCGCGGCGCTGGGCCTGGGTGAGGCGCTGGGCATCCTGCTGGCGCTGTTTCAGTTGAACGCGCGCCTGCCCATGCTCTCCCTGGCGCTGTTGTTGCTGCTGCACCTGCTGCTCAACGGCGTCGCCTGGGCACGCCTGCGCGCGGGCGGCACGCCGCGTTTCGAGCTGGCCATCCATCTCGCCGCCGATGCCGCCATCATCGCCGCGCTGGTCTATCTCACCGGCGGCTATGCCAACCCCTTCATCTCGCTGCTGCTGGTGCCGCTGATCCTTGCCGCCGTCACCCTGCCGGCGTTGTTCGCCTGGGCCATGGCGCTCTGGGTCGGCGGCCTCTACACCCTGCTGATGGATCACTACCAGCCGCTGGCCATGCAGATTTCGCCGGAAGCGGCGGTGGATCTGCACCTGCGCGGCATGTGGCTGAACTTCCTGCTCACCGCCGCGCTGGTCGCGGCCTTCGCCGGCCGCCTGGCCGCCGCCCTGCGCCGGCGCGACGCGCAGTTGGCCGAGGCGCGGGAGGCACGCTTGCGCGATGAGCAATTGTTCGCCCTCGGCGTCCAGGCCGCAGCCGCCGCCCACGATCTGGCGACGCCGCTCGCCTCCCTGCGTCTGACCCTGGACGATCTCCGGCGCGACTATGCCGGCGACGACGAGCTGGAAGCGCCGCTGAACCTGCTCGCGGAGCAGAGCGCGCGCATGGGGCAGGTACTCACCCGCCTCGGCGATGCCGCCCGCGCGCGCGGCGCCAAGGCGGGACCACTGATGCCGACCGGCGCCTGGCTGGCGCGGGTGGTGGAGCACTGGGGCCTGCTGCGGCCGGAAGTCGGCGTGCGCCTGGAAACCGGGGAGGCCTTGCCGGCGCGCGCGCACGACCCGGCCCTGGAGGCGGTGCTGCTCACCCTGCTCAACAACGCCGCCGATGTCTCGCCGACCCCGGTCCATGTCCGCGCCAGCCGCGTGGATGGGCGCATCGTGATCGAGGTGCGCGATGGCGGCCCGGGCCTGACCGCGGAAATCGACAAGGAAAGCGGCTGGGGGGTTGGTCTCGACCTCGCCCGCGCCACCCTGTCGCGCCTGGGCGGCGAGCTGGAACTGGTCGACCACCCCGAGGGTGGCGCCATCGCCCGCGTGTCGTTGCCGGAGCAAGCCGCATGAACGCCTGGCGCATCCTGGTGGTGGACGACGACCCGGTGTTCGCCGAGGCGCTGGCGCATGCCCTGCGCCGACGCGGCCACGAGATCACCGTGGCGAATGACGGGGAGACCGCGCTGGCCCTGGCGACGGCGGACGCCTTCGACGCCGCCGTGCTCGACCTGCGCCTGGCGACCGATTCCGGCCTCAGGCTGATCGCCCCGCTCAAGGCCGCGCATCCCGAGCTGCGCATCCTTCTCCTCACCGGCTATGCCAGCATCGCCACGGCGGTGGAGGCGATCAAGCTGGGCGCGGTGCACTATCTGGCGAAGCCCGCCGGCGCGGAGGAAATCCTCGCCGCGCTGGGCCGCGATGACGGCGACCCGGAGGTGGCGCCGGCGGAAGAGCCGATGTCGGTGGACCGCCTGGAATGGGAGCACATCCAGAAGGTGCTGGCGGAGCACGATGGCAATCTCTCGGCCACCGCCCGCGCCCTCAAGATGCATCGCCGCACTCTGCAGCGCAAACTGGCGAAACGACCCGTGCGGGAGTAACCGGGGCGCCGGATAATCCGCGCGTCCGGCCGTCCGGAGGACGCCGCCGCGACGGCGCGCGCCTACAAGAACTGTCGTTGTGTGAGAGATGAAGAATCGAAATTGGCAAGTGGGCGTCCTCGCCCTGTTCCTATCCTGTGTCGGCGCCGCCGCGAACGCGCGCTGCGTGGCATTCAGCGGGCCGACCCGCGCGCCCCTGCTGGAGCTCTACACCTCGGAAGGTTGCAACAGCTGTCCGCCGGCGGATCGCTGGCTGTCCGGCCTGCGTGAACGCGCGCCGCGCGACGTGGTGCCGCTGGCCTTCCATGTCGATTACTGGAACAAGGGCGGCTGGGTGGACCGCTATTCCCAGCCGGCCTGGTCGGAACGCCAGGGCCGGATCGCGGCGATGCATCGTTCGCCCACGGTCTATACGCCGCAATTCGTGCTCGATGGCCGTGACTGGCGCGCCTGGCGCGGCGACTTGCCGGAGGGTGGCGGCGAGCGCGCCAGGGCGACGCTGACCCTGCGCATGAAACCGCCCCGGAACGACCGCCTGGAGGTCAATGGCGAGGCCCGCATGCGCGAACACCCCGACGGCGCCCAGGTCAGCCTCGCCCTCTATGAGAACAACCTGATCAGCCGCGTCGCGGCCGGCGAGAATGCCGGCAGCCTGTTGCGCCACGACTTCGTGGTGCGCCGGCTCGCCGGACCTTTCCCGCTGCCGGAATCGGGCGTCTTGCGACTGCGCGAGACCTTCGTGCTGGAACCGGACTGGAAGCCCAGGGAAATGGGCGTCGCCGCCTTCATCCAGAACACCGGCAGCGGCGAGGTCTATCAGGCGCTGCGCCTGCACATGTGCAGGAAACGCTGACGCCCCTTTGAAAAAGGGGGAGGCCACGCCCACCAGTCCCAGACGGTGCGCGCGGCGCACCCTACACGCTGCCCCCCCTTTCCCAAAGGGGGGAACGACTACCCCCGCATCAAGGCGATCAGATCATCGGTCGACGGCAGCGTCGTGGTTTCCTCGCCGGAGAGCACGCCTTCCGCCAGGGCGCGCTTGTCGTGGTGCAAATCGACGATGCGCTCCTCGATGGTGCCCTTGCCGACCAGGCGGTAGACCGTCACCGGGCGCTGCTGGCCCATGCGGTGGGCGCGGCCCATGGCCTGGTCCTCGGCGGCGGGGTTCCACCAGGGGTCGGTGATGACCACGTAGTCGGCGGCGGTGAGGTTGAGGCCGAAGCCGCCGGCCTTCAGGCTGATCAGGAACAGATCGCCCTCGCCAGCCTGGAAGGCGGCGACGCGGCGGGTGCGCTCGGCGGCCGGGGTGGCGCCGTCGAGGTACTGATAGCGGATGCCGGCGGCATCCAACGGTTCGCGCAGCAATTTCAGGAAATCGACGAACTGGCTGAACACCAGCGCCTTGTGGCCGTTGTCGGCGAGTTCGGCGGCCAGTTCCGCGAAGGCCTGCACCTTGGCGCCGGGCAGTTTGATTTCCGGCGTGGTCAGGCGCGGGTCGCAGGCGGCGCGGCGCAACCTTGTGAGCTGGGCGAGGATGTTCATCCGCGCCTCGGCCGGCGCGCCGCTGGCCAGGGCGCGCGCGGCCTCTTCCAGCGCCTGCCGGCGCAGCGCCTCGTAATGCGCGGCTTCCGCCGCTTCCGGTTCGATCAGGAGGGCCAGTTCGGTGCGCGGCGGCAGTTCCTGCAAGACCTGTGATTTCGTCCGCCGCAGCACGAAGGGGGCGATCAGGCGACGCAGCAGGTGTTGCGCCTCGCGCGAGCGGTTGCGCTCGATCGGGGTGGCAAAACGTTCGTTGAACCGCTTCAGACCGCCGAGCAGACCGGGGTTGGCAAAACGCATGATCGACCAGAGTTCCGCCAGGCGGTTTTCCACCGGCGTGCCGGACAGCGCCAGACGGAAATCGGCGTCCAGCTCGAACACCGCCTGCGAGCGTTTGGCGGCGGCGTTCTTGATCGCCTGTGCCTCGTCGGCGATCAGGGTGTGCCAGGTCCGCCCGGCGAAGCGTTCCTTGTCCTGCTGCGCCAGGGTGTAGGAGACGATCACCACGTCCAGCGGCCCGGCCGCCCTGATCATGTTCTCGCGATCGCCTTCACCGTAGATCCGCGGGTTCAGGCTGGGCGCGAAGCGGCGGGTCTCCGCCAGCCAGTTGCCGCACACCGAGGTGGGGGCGATGACCAGCGCCGGCCCCGCGCCACCGCGCGCCAGCATCACCGCCAGGGCTTGCAGGGTCTTGCCCAGGCCCATGTCGTCGGCCAGACAACCGCCGAGCCCGGCGGCGGCCAGGCGCATCGCCCATTGGTAGCCGTCTTCCTGATACGGGCGCAATTCGGCTTGCAGGGTCTTCGGCAGCTTCGGCGTCTCGTCTTGCGCGGCGCGCAGGCGTTCGATCGCGGCGCGGAATTCGCCGTCGCTTTTCACTTCCATGCCATCGAGGGCGTCGTCCAGCCAGGAGGCGGCGATCTGGGGAATGCGGGCGCCGTGCTTGTCCAGCTCGACCACGGCGGCGAGGTCGGCGAGACGTTCCTTCAGGCTCTGTGTGAGCGCGGCGTAGACGCCGTCACCCATGGGGATGAAGCGGCTCTTCTGGCGGGCGGCGTCGAGCAGGGCGGTGAAGGCCAGCACCAGGCCGTCATCCAGCTTCGCCTCGCCGCCGACGCGGAACCAGTCGCGCTCGCCGGTGACGTTCAAGCCCAGTTGCGCGGCGTCGACCCGCAGCACCCGCACCGGCTTGCCTTTAGGCCACTCCACCGCCGCCACGGCGGGCAGGCCGGGCAGGATTTCCACCATCGCCAGCGCCTGTTCCGGGTCGCTCACCAGCCACTCGCAGGCACCATCCGGTTCGTCGAGGAAAGGCAGGGCGTCGAGCACGGCGTTCAGGTGCGCGCGCTCGGTGTCGAGGTCACGTTTCGTGCCCACCGTCTCGGCGCCGATGGCGGCCATGACGCGGTTGCGGCCACCGGCCGGCGGCAGGCGCGGGCCCTCCACACCGAGCGGAGTGACCACCAGGCGCAGCAACAAATCCTCGCCGGAGGGCGAGAGTTCCGCGTGCAAGCGGCTTTCCGGCTCGATCTCGCGCGTGGCCTGGGCGCTGTCGGCGTGCACCTGGAAATGCCGCGCCAGTACTTCCAGCGATTGCTTCAATTCTTCCTTGGCTTGCGCCGGTACCGCGAAGCGACCCGACACCAGTTGCGCGGCGCGGCGTTGCGCGGCGGAGAGGCGGATGACCTGGAGACGCTGCGGTGATTCCTGGATCACGCTGATCTGGCGCAGGGCTTCCGCCTCGCGCCGCGCGTCGGCATCGGGATAATAGGCGTATTCGCCGGCAGTATCGGGGTGCGGCGCCGGGCTCACCTTCATGCGGTAGTGCTCGCCGTCGCGCACCACTTCCAGGGTCGGCGTGCCTTCCACCAGTTCCACCGGGCGATCCGGCGCGTCCGCCAGCACCACGGCGGGGTGGCCGATGAGGGCGACGATGGCGGCGGCGCGATCGAGGTTGTAGCGCTTCGCGTGCGCCCGATCCTGTCGGACGGCGCGCGCCACCTTGGCGTCCCAGGGCGGCAGCCGCTCGTTGTCGGCGAGCCTGCCGAGGCTGAGCGGCTTCGCCTTGCCCCAGCCACGGGCGCCGCGCTTTTGTTCCAGCGGCGCGATGTCGAGCAGCGCGCCGTCCTTGCCCAATTCCAGCGCCCAGAGGACGCGCGTCGACTCCGCCTCCGCGCCGTTCTCCGCGCCTTCCCCGGCGAGGGCCTGCAGCGCGGCGAGCACCTCGCGCCATTGCTCGCCGCGACCGCCGACGAAGAAGCCGGCCGGCGGCTCGTTGCCGCGCAGCACCTCCAGCGCCGCTTCCGCCTGCCCCGCCAGCCAATCGAGCTTGCAGCGCAACAAATGGTTGCGCGTCGCCATGGCCACCTCTTCGGCGATCTTGCGGCGCGCATCGTTCATCCCCAGCGCCTCCGGCCCCAGCCAGGCCGCCAGCAACAGACGCCAGAAGTCGCGCCAATCCGGTATCGGTCTGTAACCGCCGAGGCCGGCGATGAGCGCGCCGGGATCCACCGGCGCGTCGCCCAGACGCGCCGCGATGGCATGCGCCCACACCCCCCAGGCGTCATACGGGCTCGGATCGCGCTTGCCGGCCTCGCCGACCACGAACTTGCGCGCCTGTTCCAATTGCTTGGGCGTCTGCCGGGCGATCAGCGCCAGCGGATACAGCCAGGCCAGAGTGTAGGGAAAGATGCGCTTGCGGGCGCCGCTCTCCACCTGGCCCAGCTTGAGCGCGGCCTCGAACGCCGGCTGCGCCTCCGGGTAGGCGCCGCGCTGGACGAGCAGGCCGGCGCGCAGCGCCTGGGCGTAGCCTGTGTCCATCCCCTCCAGGGCGCGTTCCAGGCGCACCGGATCGCCACGTTGCAGAAACAGATCGGCCAGCGCCAGGCGCAACGCCGGCGGCATCGCCGCGGCATCGGCGTCGAAATACGTCACCGCCAGATCGCACGCCGCGGCCATGTCCTGGCGCCAGTACGCGACCAACAGACGCGCCGCCCGGTAAAGCAGATCCCAGCGCGTCTCCGGCCTGACGCGCGCGAAGGTGGCGGCGTCGAGGCCCTCGAAGATCGCCTCGTGGACCACCTGGTCCCAGTCGCGACCGCTGTTCTGGATCGCCCCGGCGATGGCCTGGTACGTCTCCGCCGGCGTGTCGCTCAGCAGCGCCAGGCGCAGCAGCGACACCGTGCCGGCATGGCTCACCTGCCAGTAGTAATTGCGCCGGTCGCCCTCATAGCCCACGAAGGGAAACAGGACGTCGCGCAGCGTGACGCCCGGCTGGGCTTCGAGCAGTTGCCGGTACAAGGGAATGCGCAGCTTGTCGTGCAGACGCACGTAGCCGTTCTGGGTCGGCATATCCACCAGCAGGCCGTGGCCGCGCAAGTCCTGGAGGGCGGTCTTGGCGTCCTCCGCCGTGAAGGCGCTGCCATCGGCGCGCTTCATGCCGAGCGGGCGCAGCAGGGTGTAGACATCGGTGCGCGACCGCCAGGTCCAGAGCAGGGCCATCGCCAGGGCGATCTGGTAGGTATCGGGAGCGAGGGAAACGCTGTGTTCGTGGGAAGTCATGACGGCGGCGAGGGAAAAAAATGGCGGGAAACCGCTGGAATGTTACCGGCAACGCGTTGTTTCACCATCGCGGCGCCCGTGAATGGCCGCCATGTTGCCGTAACACCTTGATCGAACAAAGAGCGGCCCGCGTTCCGCCTTAGAATTGCGGTCGGCGGCGATTCAACATGAAGGGGGCAACGGATGGAAAAGTT
>CAZONS010000103.1:0-10836 GCA_964581195.1 uncultured Thiobacillus sp.
CCAGCGGCGGCACGCCAGTGGAAAAGGCCCTGCTGGTGTGGCGCCGGGAGCAGACCAAGGCGGCCATCGAGGATGTGGTGGAACGCTTCCGCAAGGCCGGCCGCGGGCCCGCCGATGGCAACGCCCTGATCATTTCCCGCGTCGGCAAGTGGGCTGACCAGGTGCCCGAGGCCCTCACCTTCACGGGTGACATCGACTTCAGTTTCGTCAGCAACGACGTGGCCCTGGCCGAGGCCATGAAGGCCGCGTTCGATGAACTCATCCAGGTCCGCACCGGCCTCGACCCCACCTCCCTGGATTCGGTGGCCACCGCCCATGGCAAGGCCAGACTGGAGGTCTATATCGGCCGCCACGGCATGGCCTTCGCCGAGGAGCAGATGAAGAACAACGACCTAGTGGACATGAAGACGGGAGGGACCTGGGAGATCCAGCTGGGAGACGTGGCGCGAATCCTGACCGTCGAACGGGAACTGGCCGAGGCCCGTGGCGTGGAGCCGATCAGGCCGGCGACCGACACCGAACCGGGTCTGTCGATGGAGATGGTGCGCCACTTCGAACACGACATCGTCAAACCCAAGCTGTTCGACATGGCCAATGCCGTGATCAAGGCGGCCAAGTACCTCGACCGCAGCTACCAGTCCATGACGACCTCGGGCGGCCACCCCGGCGACCCGCGACTGGCCGCCTTCGCCCGCGAGATCACCGCCTGGGCCAACGCCAAGCCCTTTACCGCCGAAATCCGCGAAAAGATGGTCCGGCGCATCTCGGACTATCTGGACAGCCCGCCCCGGGTGGTGTTCGACCAGAACAGCCAGAAACTGGTCCTGGCGCTGAGACCCGAGCGCATCGCCGCCTTCCACAAGCAGGCCGCCGAGGCCATGTGGGATACCGTCGCGCAGGGTTCCGGCAAGCGTACCCGGGAGATGGAGACACGCCTGCGCGAACTGGAAGAACGCCGACGCCAGGGCGGCGATGTCGAGGAGGCGGTCGCCGCCCTCCGCCGCGACATGGTCGGTCTGGTGGACATGGTTGAAGCGGAAGTGAAGGCCATGCACGGCGAGCCGGTGCCCCAGGTGGTGCTGGACAACAACGCCCGGGTGCGCGGCCTGCTGGAGCGCCTGGCCAGCCACCACGCGACCCGGGTGCTGAGCGAGGAGGAACTGACGGACAAGCGCTGGGTCGAGGCCCTGCTGGAAGCCGAGCGCCAGCACCCCAGCAAGCTGCGCCGCGAGCTGACCGCCGCCTACGTCATGGAGCGCGGCCTGGAGACCCTGAAAAACAGCCCCGAACTGGCCATGCGCGGAGTGGAGAAAGGCAACCAGATCCTCGACTACGTGGACGACAAGCTGCTCGGCGGCCTGCGCGGCGAGAGCGGGTTCAACAATTTCGAGGCCGAGATGCACGCCATCCGCGTCGCCGCCGCCGATCCGGCCACGCGCGCCAGCGCCATGAAGCGTCTCGACCTGCTCAAGGGCCGCGTGGCCTTGCACGTCCAGAACGCCAACCAGCGCATCAACGAGGCCCTGCAGGACACGGCGGCGGGCCGCCAGGGCATGAAGTTCATGATGGTCTACGGCCTGGTGGACGAGATGAAATCCTACCGGGACGCCTATGCCAGGGAGGGATGGGGCGGTTTCGCCACCGAGATGTTCCGGCGCCGCATCCCGTTCGGCTCGGCGGTGGAGAACGTCGTCATGGGCAATACCCTGCGTGCCGGCTGGGACGTGATCACCACCCTGGTGCCGCCCCTGGGCCTGCCGGAAGCGGCCGCGGGCGTGGCCACCAGCACTTACGAACAGGTGGAGGCCGGCTACTGGAACGAGCAACTGGCCCTGTTCGTGGACAGCCTCTACCAGAGCGCCCGCTTCGAACTGGACAGGACCCGAGACTATGGCACCGCCCAGGTGGAACGCTATCGACTCGTATCGGTGACCTACCGCGACCAGACCATCGACCTCGCCCGGTTCGCCGCGATGCGTAACGAGCAATTGGCCGAACTGCGCCGGCAGATCGGCCACGGCCACCTCGACTGGGCCGCCTATGACCGGGAGTTCAAGGGCCTGACCCGCTGGCTGGAGGTGGACAGGATCCTGGCGAACAACCTGGCGGCGGCCGACCCGGTGCTCGCCCTGCTGGAGGAGATGCAGCAACACCCGGCGGTCGGTGCCCGGCTGACCGGCCGCCTGCTGGAACAGTATGAAGTGCGCTGGGTGGCGGTGAAGCTGGGCTTCATCGTCAACCTGATCGAGCGCCTGGAAAACCGCGGGCAGGCCGACCAATCCCTGGCCGAAGGCGAGATGTCCGGGTTGTACGAGGAACTGCGCCGGATCGCCGCCGAGTTGGGTATCGAGACGGAGATGCTCGCCGGCCTGGATGCCGAAGTGGATACAAACCACATGAAACAGCTCATCAACTGGTTCTGGGAGAAGAAGCGCCACCTGCTCGATCAGCCTCCCACCCAGTCCGAGGCGGGGCGCGCCAGCGAGGTGGTGCTGCGCTATCTGGAGTCCTATACGGACATCCGCGCGGCGCGCGCGAAGGCACTCGACTCGCTGTCCGAGCGGGCCTACAAGGACGGCCCCCACCACTACCTGACCGGCCCGCTGTTCTTCAGCGGGCACCCGAAAGCCGACCAGGCGGCGGTCACCACCTGGTCCAGGCATGTGCGCGAGACCTGGGATGTCGCGGTGGCGGACACGATGGCCGTCAAGCGCGAGGTGCTCGGACGCGACGATCTCGAGTTCGAGGATCGCGACTTCGCGGTGCGCTACGCCATCGAGACGCTCTGGATCAAGCCCTATCGGCAGGCCGGCCTGGCCGCCGGCGACGCCGACCTGAACGGCCGGGCCAGCGAACACGGCCTGGCGCGCCAGCGCGTGCTCAAGGAATACCGCGACTGGCTGCTGAGCGTGCCGGTCATGCTCCAGGTCACGCTGGACACCCCTTCGGGCGAGCCGGACAGTGAAGGCCTGGTCGCCGAACTGAAGCCCGACATGCCCACCGCCGCCGCCGTACCCGGCCAGGGCAGCGGCGGCCGGATCGAATTCCAGGCGCCGGCCGGCCGCTACCGCCTGAGCATCAGGGCCCCCGGCTACGAGGACCATGGCCAGGACGTGGAACTCGACCGCCGTCAGGGTGACGTGATCTCGCTCAACGTGAAGCTCATGCCCCGGTCCGCCAGCGGCCGGAGCGGGGCGGCCACGCCGACCCCGAAGACCGCCACGCCCCCGTTCGACCCCGATGCGCGCGAGTTCGTGCTCGACCGGGTCGAATTCGCCAAGGCGCCTGAACGCGGTGATCTCTGCGGCGACACCCCCACCTGCATACACAGCAGGCGCGTGGCCAGCGGCGAGGTGATCGAACACCGTTATGAAATCGGCCCGAAGCAGGCCGGCTACGCCTTCAAGGCCACCCGGCAGAGCAACGGCGAGGTGTTGTCCGACTACGGCGTGAACATCACCTTCGCCAGCCCGCCGGCCAGCATCCGGGCCGGCCAGAAGCTCCCCCTGACGGCCAGCGGCGCCGTGCGCGGCTATACCACCGGCATGTATCTCAAGCGTGGATTCACCTATTACATCGAGCACCACGGCAACAAGAACTACTGGAAGCAGACCATGCTCAGCTTCCTGAACCGGGACATGCCGCTGGTCAACGGACGGCTGCGGGGGCCGCTGCGGGACGAAAAGATCACCGAGATCACCATCCCCAAGGACGCCCGCAAGGAAGTCATCCTTGGCGGGCGGGCCGGCTGGGACCCGCCGCTGTTCATCATCTGGGTCTACAAGGAGCGATTCCGCCCGGCCTCCGCCTTCCCCGCGCCGACCAGGGGCGAGTACACCTGCAATGGCGGCTGGGGAACGGTGCTCATCACCGACTCCGCGCCGGGTCATGCCCGTGGCACCTACACCGGCACCTACGACAAGTCCGCGCCCGGCTGGATCGAACTGCGCGCGCGGGAAGGCGAATGGCAGGGCGACTGGGGCGAGGACAAGGTCGGCCGCAAGGGCGCGATCCAGTACCTCAAGCTATCAGGGGAAGCGTTCTCGGGCCGCTGGTGGGTCCCCAAGGAGAGCCCCGGCAGCCATGCCGGCAAAAAACTTCCGCGAGGCTCGGGGCGCTTGCAATGCACCTTGAAGCAAGCACACAAGTAACCGGGAAATTGGACACAGACCCGGGTTTTCAACCCGTTGCCGACCTGCCCACCGCGCTGGAACGAATGGACATTCGGCGGCCCCACCGCCGCCGGGGGGGGTATTCAGGGCCGCGCCCTGACCGTGGCTGGCCCGTCCCAAGTGTCCCTGCACAAATTGTCGATGGCGGGAATGGGTCGCCTCGACTCGGCCTGGACATCGGTATCGACGAGATAGCTCAAAGCGACACCTCGCGGGCGAGGCTGCCATTTCCAGGTTCAAGCATCGTTCCAGGGATCGACAAGCGCCAAGCCAGGAATGGCTTCGAAGTCACCGGTGTTGCGCGTTGCCAGCGGCATGTCGTTTGCCAGGGCAATAGCGGCGATTTGCGCATCTTGCGTGGTGATGGGGCGGCCGATGCGGCGTCGTTCAGCGACTAGGCGGGCAAATTGCTCGGCCGCCACCGAGTCAAAGGGCAGGCAACGCGCCGCGAAATCCTCTTCGAACATCTGTCGGGCGGCGGCGGCAAAGGCGTCGCGCCGTTTGCCATCAGGCAGAAGTGCGATGCCGAGGCTGATTTCAGCCTGGGTGATTGCATTGACCCACGCTACGCTGGACTGGGCGTTGACCCAGGTCACCACAACAGGATTGGGCTGAGGCCGCATCAATTCAGACAACACGCTGGTGTCGAGCAGAATCATTCCCCGTCAGCCTCGGTGAAATCCGATAGGGGGCGATCTGGCAGCCGAACCGTTTCCAGTTCTACGCCGCCGAGCGCGCCGAAACGGCGTTGCAGGCGCGTGCCCAAGCCTTCACTGGGGGCGGCCGGGTTGACCGCATTGCGCAGGACTCGACGCGCTTCTTCCTCCATCGAAATCCCATGGCGCGCCGCTTGTAGGCGGAGATTGGTTTTCGTGGTTTCGTCCAGATTGCGGATCATGATGGTTGCCATAGGGAAGGCTCCTTTGCATGCAGTGCTAGCAGTGTATGCAAAGGTTTGGCCGGGCTCAATAGGCGATATGCGGCAAACACAGACCCACCCAAATCAAAGGGGCCAGGCTCAAAGGAAATCCAATCGTCGTTACCTGTCCCAGACACACCGACCGATCACTTGACCGTCCACATCCACGTCACAACCGCTCAAGCCATCCCCCAGACGACACCGGCGACCATACGCCCACAGTCCCCTACCCCCCCACTTCAGCCCTATTTCGCCAGCCTCGAAGCCCTCACCCGGAACCCGCCACCCCCACCCTTGTCTCTCCCCTCCCCATTCCACTCCCGGCCTGACCCGCTCGCCCGGTAAGATGCGTCCATGAACTTGTTACTCATTGTCCTGACCCCCTTCCTGGGCGCGGCGTTGGTCGGCTGGGCCGGCCGGTTCGGCCGTTCCGTTCCCGCTTGGTGCGCGGGTGGCGTGGCGTTCGCCGCAGTGGCGTTGCTGGCGGGGGTGGTCTCCCCGGTGTTGTCCGGCGAGACGCTGGTGCAACGGCTGGCCTGGATGCCGGCGGCGGGGCTGGAGCTGGCGTTTCGTCTCGATGGGCTGGGCTTGCTGTTCGCCGGGCTGATCCTGGGCATCGGCCTGCTGGTCATCCTGTATGCCCGTTATTACCTGTCGGAGCGGGACAGTCTCGGCCGGCTGTATGCCTATCTGCTGTTGTTCATGGGTTCGATGCTGGGGGTGGTGCTGTCGGAGAACCTGTTGCTGTTGCTGGTGTTCTGGGAGCTGACCAGCCTGAGTTCCTTCCTGCTGATCGGTTACTGGAAGGAGCGGGAGGAGGCGCGCAACGGGGCGCGCATGGCGCTGGCGATCACTGGCGCCGGTGGGCTGGCGTTGCTGGGGGGGATTCTGCTGCTGGGGGAGATCACGGGCAGTTATGACCTGTCGGTGATCCTGGCCTCGGGGCCGCGGATCCGTGCGCACCCGCTCTACCTGCCGACGCTGGCGCTGGTGTTGCTCGGGGTATTCACCAAGTCGGCGCAGTTTCCCTTCCATTTCTGGCTGCCGCACGCGATGGCGGCGCCGACGCCTGTTTCGGCCTATCTGCATTCGGCGACCATGGTGAAGGCCGGGGTGTTCCTGCTGGCGCGGCTGTTCCCGGCACTGTCGGGCACCTGGGAGTGGTCGCATCTGGTCGGTGGCGTCGGCATGGCGACGTTGCTGGTCGGCGCCGTCACCGCGCTGTTCAAGCACGATCTGAAGGGCCTGCTGGCGTATTCGACGATCAGTCACCTGGGCCTGATCACCCTGCTGTTCGGCATCGGCACGCCCTTGGCGGCGGTGGCGGGGGTGTTCCACATCATCAACCATGCCATCTTCAAGGCGTCGCTGTTCATGGCGGCCGGCATCATCGACCACGAGACGGGTACCCGCGACATGCGCCGCATCAACGGTCTGTGGAAGTTCATGCCCTACACCGCCACCCTGGCGATGGTGGCGGCGGCGGCGATGGCCGGGGTGCCGCTGGTCAACGGCTTCCTGTCGAAGGAAATGTTCTTCGCGGAGGCGGCGAGCCTGGCGACCCAGATGCGTTTCGGCTGGATGCTGCCGCTGGCGGTGACCTTCGCCGGGGTGTTCGCCGTGGCCTATTCGCTGCGCTTCATCCATGACGTGTTCTTCAACGGCGAGCCGATCGACCTGCCGCGCACGCCGCACGAGCCGCCGCGCTGGATGAAGGTGCCGGTGGAGGTGCTGGTGGCGCTGTGTCTGCTGGTCGGCATCGCGCCGGCGTTGACGGTGGAGCCGATCCTGGCGCTGGCGGCGACCAGTGTCCTGCAGGCGCCGTTGCCGGAACACAATCTGGCGATCTGGCACGGTTTCAGCCCGGCCTTGTGGATGAGTGTGATCGCGCTGCTCGGCGGTGGCCTGCTCTACGCCGGGCGCAAGCCGCTGTTCAGGTTGCACACGCGCCTGGATGGCCGCATCGACGGGCGGCGTGTCTATGAACGGCTGCTGGCGGGTCTGCTGGCGCTGGCCGGCGGCCTGACCCGGCGACTGGACAAGGGTTCGCTGCAGGCCATGCTGTCGCTGTTCGTGGCCTTTGCCCTGGTGCTTGGGTTCAGCGGCTGGCTGTCCACCGCCTCGCCGCTGGTCGGCGCGCGCGCCGGGCTGCCGGTGGACGGGGTCAGCCTGCTCGCGGCGCTGGCGATGGCGGTCACCGCCATCGGGGCGACCATGCTGCACCGGCAACGTTTCGTGGCCCTGGTCCTGATCGGCGCGGTGGGCCTGCTGGTCTCGCTGATCTTCGTGAAATTCTCGGCGCCGGACCTGGCCCTGACCCAGTTGTCCGTCGAGGTGGTGACGGTGATCCTGCTGTTGCTGGCCTTGTATTTCCTGCCGCAGCACACCCCGGTCGAATCCGGTGGCGGTCGGCGGCTGCGCGATGGTCTCCTGGCCACGCTGGCCGGCCTGGGGGTGGGGGCGCTGGCCTGGGCTGTACTCACCCGCCCCTACACCAGTATCGCCGACTACTTTCTGGCGAACAGCGTGCCGGGCGGCGGCGGTCATAACGTGGTCAACGTCATCCTGGTGGATTTCCGTGGCTTCGATACCCTGGGCGAGATCACGGTGCTGGCCCTGGCCGGCCTGGCCATCTACGCCATGCTGGAGACGCTGCGACTGAACGGGCGCGGCTGCGACGATGTCGGGCGCGCCTGGGACCGGGATCTACATCCGGCCATCATGGCGTCGCTGACACGGCTGTTGCTGCCGCTGGCGCTGCTGGTGTCCGTATTCATCCTGCTGCGCGGCCACAACCTGCCCGGTGGCGGTTTCATCGCGGGCCTGGTGACGGCGGTGGCGCTGATCATGCAGTACCTGGCCAACGGTGTGGCCTGGACCCACGCGCGCTTGCCGGCGAATCTGCATCCGACCATCGCGGCGGGGCTGGCCATCGCCTTCCTCACCGGTCTGGCCAGTCTGGCCTTCGGCCATCCCTTCCTCACGTCCGCCTTCGGCCATTTCCATTGGCCGCTGATCGGCGACCTTGAACTGGCTTCGGCGATGGCCTTCGACCTCGGTGTCTATCTGGTGGTGGTGGGCGCCACGCTGCTGATCCTCATCCACCTCGGTCTGATGCACGACGCCAGCCACGGCCCCGATGCCTGTCCGGTGCCGGAAGACCAACGCATTCGGGAGGCGCGCTGATGGAAGCCCTGATCGCCCTGCTGATCGGCCTGCTCACCGCCTGCGGTGTCTACCTGCTGTTGCGCGCGCGTACCTTCCCGGTGGTGCTGGGGCTGACCTTTCTTTCCTACGCGGTGAACCTGTTCCTGTTCGCCATGGGTCGGCTGACCATCGGCCAGCCGCCGGTGATCGGCGCCGGTCTCGGCGGCGGCCATGCCGACCCGGTGCCGCAGGCGCTGGTCCTGACCGCCATCGTCATAGGCTTCGCCATGACCGCCTTCGTCATCATGCTGGCGTTGAAGGCGCGGGCGGAGATGGGCAACGATCATGTCGACGGGGAGCACGAGGCATGAGCCACCTGACCATCGCCCCTGTCCTGTTGCCGCTGCTGGCGGGCATCCTGTTGCTGGTGGCGCGACGGTTCGATCTGCGTCTGCGCCGTCTGTTCAGCATCGCCGCCGTGCTCGGCCAGATCGGCCTGGCGGTGATGCTGCTGCGCGCGGTCGGGGACGGCGAGATCCTGACCTATGCGTTGGGCAACTGGCCGGCGCCTTACGGCATCGTCCTGGTGGCGGATCGGCTGGCGGCATGGATGCTGGGAATCACCGCCCTGCTCGCCCTGTTCCCCCTGCTGCATGCCTGCCGGGGCGAGGATGGCAAGGGAAGGCATTTCCACGTGCTGTTCCAGTTGCAGTTGTTCGGCCTCAACGGCGCGTTTCTCACCGGCGACCTGTTCAACCTGTTCGTCTTCTTCGAGGTGCTGCTGCTCGCCTCGTACGGGCTGATCCTGCACGGCGGTGGCCGCTTGCGCACCCGCGCCGGCCTGCATTACGTGGTGCTCAATCTGGCCGGCTCATCGCTGTTCCTGATCGCGGTGGGCACGCTGTATGGCCTGTTCGGCACCCTCAACATGGCCGACCTGGCGCTGAAGATGGCCGCCGTGCCGGCGGAAAACCTGGGTCCGGCGCGCGCCGCCGGCCTGCTGCTGTTCGCGGTGTTCGCGCTGAAGGCGGCGCTGCTGCCGCTGCATCTCTGGCTGCCGGCGGCTTACGCCAACACCGGCGCGCCAGTGGCGGCGCTGTTCGCGATCATGACCAAGGTGGGCGCCTATGCCATCCTGCGCGTGTCCACCCTGATCTTCGGCGCCGGCGCCGGAAGCATGAGCGGCCTGATCGAGCCCTGGCTGCTGCCGCTGGCCCTGACCACGCTGATCGTCGGCCTGCTGGGCGCCCTGGCGGCGCGGGCGCTGCGCGGTCAGGCCGCCTATCTGGTGGTCGCCTCGGTGGGCTCATTGCTGACGGCATTCGCCCTCGGCGGCGAGCAGGGCATCGCCGCCGGCCTCTATTACCTGCCCCATTCCACCTTCGCCGCCGCCGCCCTGTTCCTGCTCGCCGAGCGCATCGCCCAGGCGCGCGGCGAGTCCTGCGACCGCTTCGAGCCGGCCCCGGCCATGGCCGGGGCGCCGCTGCTGGGCGGCCTGTTCTTCGTCACCGCCATCCTGCTCGCCGGTCTGCCGCCGCTGTCCGGATTCATCGGCAAGTTCCTGTTGCTGAAGGCGGCGCTGGCACACCCGGACTGGCCCTGGATCATGGCGCTGGTGTTGTTGGGCGGCCTGCTCGGGCTGATCGCCCTGGCGCGCGGCGGCAGCCTGCTGTTCTTCAACACGCCACGGGCGGCGGCGGCTAGCCCGAAGCCGGACGTGACCGCGCCGCTGGCGCCGCTGCTGGGCCTGCTGCTGCTGACCCTCTGTCTGACCGTGGCGGCGGGGCCGCTGCACGCCATGGCCATCGCCACGGCGGATCAATTGCTGCATCCCTCTTTCTATATCCATGCCGTGCTCGGAGGCCGATCATGAGCTCGCCGAATTGGCAACGCATCCTGCCGCACCCGCTGCTCACGCCGGCCCTGGCGGCGATCTGGCTGCTGCTCAGCAACAGCCTGGCGCCCGGCCACCTGCTGCTGGGCATCCTGCTCGGCTGGCTGATTCCGCTGTTCACCCTGCGCTTCTGGCCCGAGACCGTGCGCATCCGGCGGCCGGGCGTGCTGCTGCGCTTCATCGGCGTGGTGGCGCTCGACATCGTCATCGCCAATCTGGCCGTGGCCCGGCTCATTCTCGGCAGCCCGTCGCGCCTGCGGCCGGCCCTGGTCGAAGTGCCACTGAGCCTGGAGAGCGACCTGGCGATCAGCCTGCTGGCCAACACCATCTGCCTGACGCCGGGCACGGTCTCGGCCCTGCTCAGCGAGGACCGCCGTGTCCTGCTGGTGCACGCCCTCGACGCGCCCGACCCGGAAGCGGTGCGGGACCACATCAAGTCACGCTACGAGGCGCCGCTGAAAGCGGTGTTCGAGTCATGCTGAGCACGGTCATCCCCATCGCCTTCACCCTGGTCGCCTGCGCCGTCGCCCTCAGTTTCTGGCGGCTGTTGCGCGGCCCCAGCGCGCCGGACCGCATCCTGGCGCTGGACACCCTCTATGTGAACACCATCGCCCTGCTGGTCCTGCTCGGCATCCACCTCGGCAGCGCCCTCTATTTCGAGGCGGCGCTGCTGATCGCGCTGATGGGCTTCGTCGGCACCGTGG
>CAZONS010000104.1:0-10644 GCA_964581195.1 uncultured Thiobacillus sp.
GCCGTCTTGCCGGTGCCGGTCTGCGCCTGCGCCATCAGATCCCGTCCGGCCAGCACCAGGGGTATGGCCTGTTTCTGGATCGGCGTGGGAATGCTGTAACCCATGTCGTCGAGCGCGCCCAGGATTTGCGGCGCCAGGCCCAGTTCTCCAAAGGTGGTTGCCGCTTCGAGTGCCGCTGCCGTGTTTTCACCAACTTCCATCAGATTTCCCGCCAGTCCAGTCCTGTTTCCTGATCGGCCACGCCGACCCAGGCATCTTCGCAGCCCAGTGCCCCGGCCAACGCGGCACGGGCCAACAGGGGTGTGTTGTTGTGTTCAGAAAGGTGCGCCGCCACCACATGCGACAACCCCGGATGCGCGATGCGCGCCAGCAATTCGGCCGCCGCCGCGTTGTCGAGATGACCGTACGGCCCGAGGATGCGCCGCTTCAACGTCGCCGGATAGTGGCCCGCCCGCAGCATTCCGGCGTCGTGATTGCACTCCAGCGCCAGGGCATCGCAACCGCTCAAGACCGACTCGATGTGCGGCGTCACGTGGCCCGCATCGGTGAGCAACCCGAAGCCGCGGGCACCATCGAAAAACGCGAAATGCACCGGCTCGCGAGCATCGTGCGGCACCGGATAGGGCGTCACCCGCAGGTCACCGATCGTGAAGGCCTCGTAGCCTTCGAGCAGATTCGCGGCAATCGGGGCCTCGCCCTGAGCATCCAGCACGGCATGGCAACCGTGGCTCAGCCACACCGGGCAACGCGCCCGCGCCGCCAGCCTGGCGACGCCGCGACCATGGTCACCATGTTCATGGGTGACCAGGATGGCATCCAGACTCTCCGCCACCAGACCCAGCCGCGCCAGTCTTCGTGTCGTCTCGCGCGGCCCGAAGCCACAATCGACCATGACCGTGGTCCGGCCGGCTTGCACCACCCAGGCATTGCCCTTGCTGCCGCTGCCCAGGCTGGCGAATCTCACTTCAACTGCTCGAACAGCAGGCTGACGATGCGAGTGCCGGTTTCGTTGCCGGCCGGCTGACCGTCTTCCATGAACACGCGAACGACCGTCGAGTCACCGCCGCTCAGGAGCCGTACCTGATACTTCCTGGCCTGGGCCTTGGCATCGTCGCTGCTCCAGAACGCCAGCTTGGACAGGAAGCTCTTTTCCTTCCTGGTGTTGGCCTCCGGATCGGCATAGCGCACGTAGTAGACGCCGGCCGCGCGATCGCGATCTTCCACGGCGAAGCCGATGCGATCGAGCGCCAGACCGACACGACGCCAGGCGCGGTCGAAGGGTTCCGGCAAGGCCAGGCTGGCCTGCCCCTCAGGCGTCTTGCTCAGGCTGGCGAGCGGCGGTGCGGCCTTCTCGGCCAGCAAGGCCTGCGCGCGTGACTCTTCGACGCCGAAGCGCACCATCAGGCGACGCAACATTTCCGCTTCCAGTTCGGGGTCGCTCGGGCGTGGTTGCCACATGGTCCGCCCCTGGCCCTGGTCACCTCCGGTTTGGGTACCCTCGTACACCTCGACCATGCCACGGTGGCTGAGATAGACCTCGGTCGAACCGCTAGCGGCGGCCGGCTCCAGGCGGGTGCGGAACTTGTCGCGTTCGGCGGTGGAGTAGAAGCTGTCCAGCGCCTTGCCCAGCAGGTTGCGCAGCCCACCCTGGGGAATCTTGGCGCGATTTTCCGCCCAGTCGGTTTCCATCACACCGGCATCGGGCTGCTCAAGGGTGATGATGAAGCCCATTTCCTGCCAGAAATCCTTGACCACCGGCCACACCTCGGCGGCGGGGGCCTTGACCACCAGCCAGCGCTGGGTGCCGGCGCGCTCGATACTCGCCTTGTCCACCGAGGGCAACAAGGTCTGCTCCATGGCGTTCTTCGGCCGGCCGGCGCGTTCGCGATCATAGGCGGAGAAAGTGGCGGCACCGGCCGGATTGACGTCCGGCACGGCGAACCGATTGTCAGCGGCGGGCATCACCAGATCCGGCGGCGCCTCCAGCGGCGGCAGGCTGCCTTGCGACTTGTAGTCGATCTTCTTGCCTTCGAACATGGAACAGCCGCCGGCGCTCAGGGCCAGGGCAAGGATAACGGCGGTTTGACGCATGACGGGGAACCTCACAGGGAGCCGGCTTCTTTCAGGGCGTGACGCAGCGTGTCGTGATACGGCGCGGACAAGGGAACCAGGGGCAGGCGAATACCGAGATCGATATGCCCCATCTCGGCCAGCGCCCATTTCACGGGGATGGGGTTGGCCTCGACAAAGAGTTTCTGGTGCAGGCCGAGCAATTTGAAATTGATCTCGCGGGCGCGCGCCAGATCGCCCGACATGGCGGCCACGGACATCTCGTGCATCAGACGCGGCGCCACGTTGGACGTCACCGAGATGACGCCCTTGCCGCCCAGCAGCATCAGCACCATGCCGCTGGCATCGTCACCGCTGTAGACGGCGAACGAGGCCGGCGCGCGCTTGATCAGGTCGGAACCCCGCTCGATGTTGCCCGTGGCGTCCTTGATGCCGATCACGCCGGGCACGGCGGCCAGACGCAGGGCGGTATCGTTGGAGATATCCGCGACGGTGCGGCCGGGCACGTTATAGAGAATCAGGGGCAGATCGCTCGACTCGGCGATGGCCTTGAAGTGCTGGAACAGGCCTTCCTGGGTCGGCTTGTTGTAATAGGGCGCCACGGACAGCCCCGCCGCCGCGCCGGCCTCCTTGGCGCAGCGGGTCAACTCGATGGCTTCACGCGTCGAATTCGCGCCAGTGCCGGCGATCACCGGAATGCGGCCGGCGGCCTGCTCCACAGCGGTGCGGATCAGCAGGCAGTGCTCCTCGGCATCCACCGTGGGCGACTCGCCGGTGGTACCGACGATGACCAGACCGTCCGTGCCCTGCTCGACATGCCAGTCGATGAGCGCCCGGAATCGGGGCATGTCCAGGCCGCCGTCGGGCAGCATGGGAGTAACGAGTGCGACAAGGCTGCCGGTAAACATGGCTATCAGGAAATCAGGGAAAGCGGCGATTTTAGCCGAAACTCAGGGCTTTCATGCCCGCGCGACTTAAACACATGCGAGATTTGGTTTAACACATAGGTCACTATTGTGGACCCCGTTTTCAAGACACCAGATTAAGCTGCGCGATGGCATAAGGTACGAGAAGCGATGAGCGAAGCGAAGAAGCGGAAGGTGCATGCCCCCCGAGTTCAAGGCGAAGGTTGGACTTGAGGCGCTGCGGGGGGTGAAGACGATCAACGAGATTGGCCAGGAATACGGGGTTCACCCGGTTCAAGTAGGGCAGTGGAAGAAAGAGATCCAGGAGCAGGCCAAGACGCTGTTTGAAGGGAAGCGCGGCCCCAAGCCGATGGCGGACCATCAGGAGCCGGATCGGCTGTACAGCGAAATCGGCAGGTTGAGGGTGGAACTCGACTGGCTTAAAAAAAGTCCGGGATCAGCCTGTCATGACACGGCAAGCGTGGGTTGGTCACGGGAACGAGGTGTCTATGGTTCGGCAATGTGCGTTGGCGGGCGTTTCCCGTGCCACGGTCTATGCGCGGCAACGGCCCCGGCCGGTCGATGAAAGCGATCTGTTGCTGTGCCGCCTAATTGACGAGGAATACACCCGGCGCCCGTTCTACGGCAGCCGCAAGATGGTGGTATTCCTGAAGACGCTGGGGCACACGGTCAACCGCAAGCGGGTCCAACGCCTGATGCGGGAGATGGGGTTGGTCGCGATGGCGCCGGGGCCGAACACCAGCCGTGCGCACCCGGAGCACAAGGTCTATCCCTATCTACTGCGCGGCGTGCCGGTGGTCAGGCCCAACCAGGTCTGGAGCACGGACATCACCTACATTCGCCTGGCGCGCGGCTTCGTCTACCTGGTCGCGATCATCGACTGGTACTCGCGCCGGGTGCTGAGTTGGCGGATCAGCAACAGCATGGAAGCGGCGTTCTGCGTCGATTGCCTGAGGACGCGCTGCGCGTCCACGGCAAGCCGGAGGTCTTCAACAGCGACCAAGGCGCGCAGTTCACCAGCGCGGCCTTCACCGGCGTGCTGAAACGGGAAGGTGTTGTCATCAGCATGGATGGCCGGGGGCGCGCGTTCGACAACATCTTCGTCGAACGGCTCTGGCGCAGCGTCAAGCACGAGGACGTGTATCTGAAGGGTTATGCCACGATGGGTGAGTTGACAGTCGGCCTGGCCGAGTACTTCGCCTTCTACAATGGCGAGCGCCCGCACCAGTCGCTGGGGCAGAAGACGCCCGATGTCGTGTATCGAACGGCGGTGGGTGGCGGGGCGATGATCCTGGACAAGTTCGGCGGCGCGGTGGAGGAATCCCCTGATCCGCTACGCTCCTCAGGGGATTCCTCCACCGCAGAGGCAAGGTCAAAGGCCGCAGCAACGGCCAAGTCAAAGGCAAAACCGGGGCAGCGCCGTCCAGCTGCGAGTGAAATCGAATGCGCAGCTTAATCCTGCCGGTTATTTGTCTTGACCGAGGGGTCCACTTCAGTTGTCGGGTTTGGTGACGCCGGAGAGAGTTTCTCCTTGGTCGGAACCGAAGACGATGTGGCGGAAATTCGTGCGCGGTTGCGGGAGGTCGACGGGTTCGCAGAGGTGGATTCGGGTGTTGCCGGCGACGTCTTCGAAGCAGGCGGTTCAGACGGCTCTATGGCGGATTTGGCACCCAACAGAGGAAACACGACCGATATGCAAGCTCACGCCTTCACCGCGCACAGTCTCTGCACGCAGCGGCGCTGCTCGGGCTCCTCGACATCCTCGTAGCCGAGCACGCGCATTTTCCCGCGCACCATTTCCAGCAACTCCCCGGGCAGCAGCAGATGCGCGGGATTGCGCGGACGGCCGTATTTCGCCTGGCCGAGGCTGAAGGTTTCGTAGATCAGCACGCCGGCGGGGGCGAGCGCGGCCATGAGGTCGTCGAACAAGGGTCGGTGCAGGTAGTTGGTGACGACCACGCCCTGGAAGGTGACGCCGGCGAAGGGCCAGGCGGCGGCTTCCAGGTCGGCTTGCAACCAGGTGACTCCCGGGGTGTCGCGCACGACATTCGCCAGGGAAAGGTCGCGGTCAACGGCGATGACATCGTAGCCGAGGGCGGCCAGATGGACGGCATGGCGGCCGCCACCGCAGGCGAGGTCGAGCACGCGCCCACCGGCCGGGATGACGCCGGCCCAGCGCCGCACCCAGTCGGAGGGATTGGGGTTGAACCAGACCGTCATTGCCCGCCGACGCCGCGCATGGCACCCATGCCCGCTTCCAGCGCCTGCAACCAGATACGGTCGAGCTGCGCCGGCAGGTAGGCGAGGGTGAAGTACAGCACCAGGAAACCGGCGCCGAGGGTGAGGGGGAAGCCAACGGCGAAGATGTTCAGTTGCGGCGCGGCGCGCGACATCATGCCGATGGTGAGGTTGGTGGCGAGCAGCGCGGCGGTGACCGGCAAGGCGATATGCAGACCGGTGGAAAACATGGCGCCCGCCCAGTGCGCCACGACGACGAAGCCGGATGCGGCGATCGTGGTGCCGACGGGGATTTCGACGAAACTCCGCGCGAGCGCCTCGATGACTAGATGATGGCCGTTGAAGGCGAACAGGATGAGCACCGTGGTCAGCACCAGGAATTGCGAGGCCACCGGCGTCTGCGCGCCGTTGATCGGGTCGAACAGGGTGGCGAAGGAAAGGCCCATCTGCATGCCCATGAACTGGCCGGCCACCTCGACCATGGCAAACACGATGCGCAGCGAGAAACCGAGCACCGCGCCGATGGCGATCTGCTGCAGCAGGATCAGCAGGCCATCCCCGGAAACCAGGGCGACCTGTGGCGCGGGCGGCAGGATGGGCGCGACCGCCATGGTCAGCGCCAGCGCCAGCACGACGCGAACGCGCATGGGCGCGGCGCGGTTGCCCAGGAGCGGGTCGAACATCAGCCAGGCGAGGATGCGCACGAAGGGATAGAAGAACAGGACCAGCAATGCGTCCAGGTCGGTGCTGGACAAGGTCAACATCAGCCGACCAGTGTCGGGATGCTGCCGAACAGGCGGGCGACGTAATCGACCATCAATTGCAGCGACCATGGCCCCATCACCACCAGCACCACGAACATCACCAGCAGTTTCGGGATGAAGGACAGGGTCATTTCGTTGATCTGGGTGGCGGCCTGGAACACGCTCACCAGCAGGCCCATCAGCAGCGAGGCCAGCAGCAGCGGACCGGCCACCAGCATGGCGACCTCAAGCGCCTGGCGGACGATGGCGATGACGGTATCAGGCGTCATGCGCGAGCGCTTTCATGCGCGGCCCGGATGAAGCGCGAGCGGAATCCGGGGGCACGGTCGGCGGCATTCCCGGATTCCGCTCGCGCTTCATCCGGGCTACGGGGGCTTGGCCAATCATGTGATCGGCGCTCATATCTGGAAGGTCTGCACCAGGGAAGCGATCAGCAGTCCCCAGCCATCGGCCAGCACGAACAGCATGATCTTGAACGGCAGCGACACCAGCATGGGCGAGAGCATCATCATGCCCATCGACATCAGCACGCTGGCCACCACCATGTCGATGATCAGAAAGGGGATGAAGACGATGAAGCCGATCTGGAAAGCGGTTTTCAGTTCGCTGATGATGTAGGCCGGCACCAGCACCTTGAGCGGCGTGTCTTCCGGACCGGCCAGCGGGGGAATCTTCGCCAGGCGCACGAACAGGGCCAGATCCTCCTGGCGCGTCTGCTTCAGCATGAACGACTTGAGCGGCTGGACACCGCGATCGGCCGCTTCGACCAGGGAAATCTGGTTGTCGGAATAAGGTTTCCAGGCGGATTCGTAGATCCTGTCGAACACCGGCCCCATGATGAAGAAGGTCAGGAACAGCGCGAGGCCGACGATCACCTGGTTGGGCGGCGCCTGCATGGTGCCCATGGCCTGACGCAGCAGCGACAGCACGATGACGATGCGGGTGAACGAGGTCATCATCAGCAGCGCCGCCGGCAGGAAGGTCAGCGCCGTCAGCAGCAGCAGAGCTTCGATGCTGAAGGTGTAATTGGTGGCGCCACCCGCTCCGGGCGTGCTGGAGAACGCGGGGATGCCCGGCGCGGCCACCGCGGCCAGGGGCAGGAAGGCCAGCAGCACGGCGCCGAGCAGCTGGCGCGCGGCCATTCCGCCCGCTTCGCGCTTCAGACCGGAATCACGGGCAGGCCGGAGACCCGCGCGACACGCGTCACCCCTCACCGCCTCACCCCTCACGCTTCCGTAACACGTCCTTGAGCTTGTCGGAGAAGCCCGACAGGGGGTCCCGCAACGCGGGCGCGCTCACGCCTTCGGGGCGCGGCAGGGTGTGCAGGGTATTCACCTGGCCACCACCGACACCCAGCAGCAGCCAGGTATCGCCGACCTCGACCACCACCAGCTTTTCCCGGGTGCCGAGCATGACGCCGCCCACCACCTTGACCACGCCCTGGGCGCCGGTCTGACCGGGGGAGAAACGGCGCATGAACCAGAAGAACGCCATCATCGCCGCCAGCACGATGAGCAGGCCGAGCAGTCCCTGGAACAGGACGCCACCCGTGGACAGCGCGGGGGGATCAGCGGCCCAGGCCGGACTCGCGACCAGCGCCGCGACGATGAACGATCGCCTCATTTGTTGATCCGACGCAGGCGCTCGGCCGGGCTGATGATATCGGTGAGACGGATGCCGAACTTGTCGTTGACCACCACCACCTCGCCCTGCGCGATCAGGCAGCCATTGACCAGCACATCCATCGGTTCGCCGGCGAGGCCGTCCAGTTCCACCACGGAACCCTGCGCCAGTTGCAGCAGGTTGCGGATGGCGATCTTGGTGCGTCCGAGTTCCACCGTGAGATGAACCGGGATATCCAGGATCAGGTCGAGATTGTTGGCCGCCGGCGCGACGGCGTCGCTGCCGAAGTTCTGGAAGATCTGCGCCTTGGCCGCGGGTGCCGACTCCGGCGTGGCCGGAGCCGCCTCGGCCGCCTTGTCGGCCACTTCCTGTTCCGCCAGCGCGGCGGCCCAGTCATCCATGCCGGCGTCAGCCGCCGCATCCGGCGCGGCGTCCGAGCCAGCCGACTCCTGCTCGGCCAGAGCGGCGGCCCAGTCGTCGGCGGAGAGGTCTTCCTGCTTGTCCGCGTCTTCGCTCATCGCTTGCTACCGGCGCAGGTCAGGCGGTCCGGACCGTTCAACACACGGTCGACCTTGAGCGCCAATTGCCCGTTTTTCTGGCCATAGCGACATTGGAACAGCGGCACGCCATCGACTTGCGCCACTACGGCTTCGGGAACATCCAGGGAGATCACATCGCCCACCTTGAGATCGAGAATCTGGCGCAGCGTCACGGGTGCCTGGCCGAGATTCGCGACCAGTTCCACTTCCGCGTCCTGCACCTGCAGAGACATCTGCGAGACCCAACGCTCGTCCAGTTCGGCGCGGTCCGCCTGCATGGTACTTGAGAGTTGGTCTCTGATCGGCTCAATCATACTGTAGGGCATGCAGACGTGAAAATCGCCGCCGCCGGAACCCAGCTCGATGTTGAAGGTATTCACCACCACCACCTCTGTCGGTGTGGCGATGTTGGCGAACTGGGTGTTCATTTCCGAGCGCACGAATTCGAAGTCGACGGGGTAGATGGTCGCCCAGGCCTTCTTCATTTCCTCGAACACGACATCCAGCATCTTGCGGATGATGCGCTGCTCGGTGGGTGTGAAATCGCGCCCTTCCACGCGCATGTGATAGCGACCGTCGCCGCCGAACAGGTTGTCCACCACCAGGAACACCAGGTTCGGGTCGAACACGAACAGCGCGGTGCCACGCAGGGGATTCATGTGCACCATGTTCAGGTTGGTCGGCACCACCAGATTGCGCACAAACTCGCTGTACTTGATGACCGTCACCGGGCCAACCGAAATTTCCGCGCTGCGGCGGATCAGGTTGAACAACCCGACACGGAAATTGCGCGCGAATCGTTCGTTGATGATCTCCAGCGTGGGCATGCGCCCGCGCACGATCCGCTCCTGGCGGCCGATGTCATAGGCGCGAACGCCCCCCCCCGCCTCTTCCGCCGAGGCATCCTCGGGCTCGCCCGTCACCCCGCGCAGCAGGGCGTCAACTTCCTCCTGGGAAAGGATGTCGTCTGCCACGGGAACCTCGGTTCAGGGTCCTGGAGAGTTACTGGATGATGAAGGCCGCGAACAACACTTTCTTCACCCCCTTGGACTTCTTGCGCACCCCCAGGACGTCGTTGACCGACTTCTGGACTTCCTCGGCCAGCTTGGCCTTGCCCTCGACCTGGGACAACTCCTCGGAGGTCTTGCTGGACAGCAGACGGATCAGGCTGTCACGCACCTCGGGCATGCGCGATTTGATCTTCGCCTGCACCTTGGCATCCGCCACCATCAATTGAATTTCGGTCTGAAGATAAGACTCGTCGGCCAGGTTCACGGTGAAGGTTTCCAGCTTCTCGTAGACCGGCGGATGGTCGTCGTCATGCCCGGCATCCTCGTCTTCCTCGGCATCCGCGGCGACCTCCTCCTCATCCCCGTGGTCCGCCTTGGCCTTCTTGTCGGCGGAGGGTTTGGACAGCAGCAGATAGGCGCCCGCGCCACCCCCGATCAGCACAACCATCACCACGGCGAGGATGATGATCAGCAGTTTTCCTTTTTTCTTGGGGGCTTCAGTCTCAGCCGGGGCGGCGTCCTTGGACATATCGTCTCTCTCCGAATAGCATTACAAGCAAAATATCACACAAAAACAGCGTGTTCGTGAAAAAAGCTTAAGTTCTTTATTACGTCACGACAAGCGGGAAGGCAAGTGCCTTCCGAGGTTTCATCGGAATCAGGTGGAATTTCTTGAGGAATTCCCTCTGGCAGACCGCTAGCAGCCTGTCGGACTTTGGTCGTCGATAGCGAAAATCGGCCCCGGCGAGCCCATTTTTTGCCGGATTTGCCGCCGCATAGTCACTCTATGCGGCAAGTAGCCGGTGAAAAAGGGGCCGTCTCGGTCGGTTTGCAGCCGACGATTCCAAAGTCCGACAGGCTGCTAGGCGTAGAGGTCGATCAGCCCCAGTCCCGCCTGTGTCCCGCCTGTCGCGGCGGTCATGGACGAGGCCGTGACCTCGTCTCCGGCCCCGCCGCCAGAGCCACCTCGTGTGGCATTACCCCCCGCCTCGCCACGCGGAAAGGCTTCGTCGCGAACCTGCGCATCACCCAGGGCGATGCCGGCTTGCGCCATCAGTTCACGCAACTTCGGCAAGGCGGCTTCGATGGCATCCCTGACCAGAGGATGCGGGGAGTAGAACTGGGCACCCGCCTCGCCCCCGGAAAGCGACAGACGCACTTCCAGCGAGCCCAGTTGCGGTGGATTCAGGGAGAGATCGGCCACTTGCGACTGGCGGCCGATCAGCCAGACGACCTTCTCGGAAAACTCAGCGGGGAAGCCCTGGCTGCGCACGGGCGATTCGACCGTCGTCCGGACCGGCACTTCAGTGGTTCGCGCCGCGTGCTCGAATTGACCCAACTGGCGCACCGTGGCCAGCGTCGACGCATCCGGCGACTTGACCGGCTCCAGCGGCGTGGCCGTGGCCGTAGTCGCCAGGAGTGGTGACAACTCGTCCGCGCCCTCCGTCCGCGCGCCGGATTGAGCGATGACCGC
>CAZONS010000105.1:0-10640 GCA_964581195.1 uncultured Thiobacillus sp.
TCGCGGGTCTGGCCTGCCTGATATTCGCCGGGCGCCTGTTCGTGGATGGCGCGGGCGGCATCGCCACCGCGCTGGGGGTGCATCCCTATGTGATCGGCGCCACGGTGGTGGCCATCGGCACCTCGCTGCCGGAACTGGTGACCACCTTGCTCGCGCGCCTGCGTGGCCACCATGACATCGGTCTGGGCACGCTGCTCGGCAGCAACCTGTTCAACGGTCTGTCCATCGTCGGTGTCGCCGCCGTCATCCATCCCATCCAGGCGTCGTTCGATGAAGTGGCGGTGGCGCTGGGCTTCGGTGTGTTGACCGTGCTGATGATCCTGCCGCGACGGGATAGCATCTCCGTCTGGCGCGGCTTCTTCCTGCTGGCCGCCTATGCGACCTTCGTGACGGTGACGCTGGTGGTGGGCCACGCCGTGGATACCCCCTGACCGACAACCCGCTATTCAAGCGAATACAACCATGACCGAGCATCACATCCCTTCCGCGCCCTGGCACCGGCTGAGCGCCGAACAGGCCTGCACCGAACTGGACGCTGACGCCGCGCGCGGACTCTCCGGCGGCGAGACGGAACGCCGTCTGGCGCTGCACGGGCCCAACCATCTCGCGGAGAAGCCGAAACGGCCGGCATGGCTGAAATTCGTCGACCAGTTCCGCAATGTGCTCACCGGCGTGCTGGTGGGCGCGGCGGTACTGGCGGGCGCCATCGGCGAACTCAAGGACGCGGTGGTGATCCTGGTCGTGGTGGTGTTCAACTCCGCGCTCGGCTTTCACCAGGAATACCGCGCCGAGAAGACCCTGGCCGCGCTCAAGGGCATGCTGGCGCGGCAGGCGCGGGTGAAACGCGAGGGACGGGTGATCGAGGTGGCGGTCGATGATCTGGTGCCCGGCGACCTGGTTCTGCTGGAGGCGGGCGATCGCATTCCCGCCGACGGCCGTTTCGTCGCCGCCCACGGCGTCGAGGTGGACGAGGCGGCGCTGACCGGCGAGTCGCTCGCGGTGGGCAAGCACACCGAGCCCCTGGCAACCGAGGTGCCCCTGGCCGAACGGTTGAACATGGGTTACATGAACACCACCCTGACCCGCGGTCGCGCCGAGATGCTGGTCACCGCCACCGGCATGGCGACCGAGATGGGGCGGCTGGCGGCGATGCTGGAGGCGGCGGAGGAGGGCGATACGCCGTTGCAGAAGGAACTGGATCGGGTCGGCAAGCGCCTGGCCGCGATCGCGGTGGGCGTCATCGCCGTCATCCTGGCGGTCGGCATCGCCTATGGCCAGGATCTGGTGAAGGCCATTCTCAATGCCGTCGCGCTGGCCGTGGCGGCGATTCCCGAGGGGCTGCCGGCGGTGGTGACGGTGACGCTGGCGGTGGGCATGTATCGCATGGCGCAGCAGAAGGCCATCGTCAAGAAGCTCGCGGCCGTCGAGACCCTGGGCGGCACCACGGTGATCTGTTCCGACAAGACCGGTACCCTGACGCTCAACCAGATGACCGCGCGCGCCCTGTATTACCGGGGCCTGCGCTTCCGGGTGTCGGGAGAGGGCTACGAGGCGACAGGCGAGATCAGCGCCGAGGCGGGCGGGGCGTTGCCCGATTTCGCCGCGCTGCTGCTGCCCATGGCGCTGTGTAGCGAAAGCCGCATCCGCGCCGGCAAGCTCATCGGCGACCCCACCGAGGGCGCGCTGCTGGCGTTGGCCGCCAAGGGCGGCATCGAGCCGGAGTCGGCGCTGGAACATCGGCCCCGCCTCGCCGAGATTCCCTTCGATTCCGCGCACAAGTTCATGGCCACCTTCCACCACGCGGGCGATCAGGTGCTGCTGCTGGTCAAGGGCGCGCCCGACGTGCTGCTGGCGCATTCCAGCCGCTGGATGGGGCCGGAGGGCGAGGTCGCGCTCGATGCCGCCGCCCGCGCGGCGTTTCTGGCGGAAAACGAGCGCCTGGCCGGACAGGCCTTCCGCGTGCTCGCGGTCGCCTCCAGAGTCCTCCACGCGCGCGACTTCGACCCGGGTGGCGATCTCTTCGCCTGGGTGGCGGACCTCGATTTCCAGGGCCTGGCCGGCATTCAGGACCCGCCCCGGCCGGAGGCGCGGGAAGCGATCGCCCTGTGCCGGCAGGCGGGCATCCAGGTCAAGATGATCACCGGCGACCATCAGGTCACCGCGACCGCCATCGCCCGCGAGTTGGGGCTGATCGAGCCGGGACTGACCGGGGAGGCTCAGGCCGGCGTGGTGATGAGCGGCGCCGAGCTGGACGCGGTGAGCGCCCACGAACTGGCGGCGACCATCGAGCGGGTGGCGGTGTTCGCCCGCGTCGCGCCCGAGCACAAGGTCAAGATCGTTACGGCGCTGAAGGAGAATGGCCATGTCGTGGCGATGACCGGCGATGGCGTCAACGACGCGCCGGCGCTGAAGACCGCCGACATCGGCATCGCCATGGGCATCACCGGCACCGAGGTGACCCGCGAGGCGGCGGCGATGGTGCTCGCGGACGACAACTTCGCCACCATCGTGCGGGCGGTGCGGGAGGGGCGCACCATCTTCGAGAACATCATCAAGTTCGTGCGTTTCCAGCTCTCCACCAACATCGGCGCCATCCTCACCGTCTCCACCGCCACCTTCATGGGCCTGCCGGCGCCGTTCACCGCGATCCAGATTCTCTGGATCAACATCATCATGGACGGACCGCCGGCCATGTCCCTCGGCGTCGATCCGCCACGCATGGGGGTCATGGATGCCGCGCCGCGCGCGACCGGCGAGGCCATTCTCTCCGGGCCGCGCATCACGCGCCTGGCCCAGTACGGCCTGACCATGGCGGTCGGCACCCTGGGCGTGTTCTGGTGGGCGTTACAGGCTGGAGATGAGGCGCGGGCGCTGACCCTGGCCTTCACCACTTTCGTGCTGTTCCAGTTCTTCAACGTCATGAACGCCCGCAACGAGCAGGGCAGCGCCTTCAACCGTCAATTCTTCAGCAACGGCAAACTCTGGCTGGCGCTCATCGTCGTGTTGCTGTTGCAGGCGGTGGCGGTGCACTGGGGGCCAGCTCAGGCCATCTTCCGCACGGTCGATCTGAGCCTGAATGACTGGCTGCTGGCCTGGATGGTCGCGGGCAGCGTGCTGGTGCTGGAGGAAGCGCGCAAATTGCTGGCGGGCCGGCGCGGCTGAGCGGCTTTTTAGTTTCGTAGGTCGGGTTAGGCGCGGGGCGCCGTAACCCGACAGGCTCCTAGCCGGATGTTGCATGAATTCGCGTGATGATCGCGCAGGCCATTGTTTGTAATGGAAGTTTTGCGAAGGAGCGGCGTAGTTATTCATACGCCCGACTGAGCAAGACTTTCCAGTGCGAATAAGGGGCCAGCGAGGGCGCGCGAGTATTCATGCAATATCCGGGCTAGTTCCGCGTCGCATCGACGCATTCCCGGATCAGTTCCGGGCCGCGATAGATGAGGCCGCTGTAGATCTGGAGCAGGTCGGCGCCGGCGGCCAGCTTCTCGCGGGCGTCCTCGCCGCCGAGGATGCCGCCGGCGCCGATGATCGGCAGTTCGCCGGCCAGCGCGACATGGAAGGCCTGGATGACACGGGTCGATTTCTCCCGCACCGGGGCGCCGGAGAGACCACCGGTTTCCTGGCCATGCGCCAGGTGCTCGACGCCGGTTCGCGCCAGGGTGGTATTGGTGGCGATGAGGGCGTCGATGCGGTGTTTACGGAAGAGCGCGGCCATTTCCGCGATCTGCGCGTCATCCAGGTCGGGGGCGATCTTCACCGCGACCGGCATGTATTTGCCATGGCGGTCGGCCAGCCGTTGTTGTTCCGCCTTGATCCGGCCCAGCAGGGCATCCAGCTCGTCGCCGCCCTGGAGCGCGCGCAGGTTCCTGGTGTTGGGCGAGGAGATGTTGACGGTGACGAACGCGACCTTGCCGTAAAGCTTGTTCAGCAGGATCAGGTAGTCGTCGGCGGCGTCTTCGATCGGGGTGTCGAAGTTCTTGCCCAGGTTGACGCCGACGATGCCCCTGAAACCGCTGGCTTCCAGGTTGCGCAACAGGTGGTCGACACCGAGGTTGTTGAAGCCCATGCGGTTGATGATGGCCCGCGCCTCGGGCAGACGGAACAGGCGCGGCTTCGGATTGCCCGGCTGCGGCCGTGGCGTCACCGCGCCCAGTTCGAGAAAGCCGAAACCGAGGGCGGCCAGGGCGTCGATGGCCTCGCCGTTCTTGTCGAGGCCGGCGGCCATGCCCACCGGGTTGGGGAAATCCAGACCCATGACCCGGCGCGGCGCGTCCGCCACGGTTGGCAGGAAGGGCTTCAGCAACCCCAGCGCATGCAAGCGGCGCAGGCCGGAGAGGGTGAGGTTGTGCGCGGTTTCCGGATCGAGCCGGAACAGAAGGGGGCGAAGCAGGGGATAGAGGTTCACGGCGGCGGCGGCAGTATGGCGAGCCGCAAGTTTAGCCGCTCGGTCGCGGCTTGCGCCTCATGCCCAGATCTGGATCTGGTTGCGGCCCTGCTCCTTGGCGCGGATCAGGGCCATGTCGGCGATGGCGATGCCTTCCTCCACCGGCTGGCGGGGATTCATTTCCGCGATGCCGAATGAGGCGGTGATGAACAGGGTGTCGCCGCCTGGCAGGCGGATGGGCAGTCGTTCGAGGCCCGCGCGGATGCGCTCGACCACCACGGCCGCTTCCTTCAGCGGGGTGCCGGGCAGGCAGATGAGGAATTCCTCGCCGCCGTAGCGATAGATGGAGTCGTACTTGCGCAGCACGCTGGTCACGAAGCGCATCCCCTGGGCCAGTACCGCGTCACCCGCCGGATGGCCGTGGTCGTCGTTGATCCGCTTGAAACGGTCGAAGTCGAGCAGGCACAGGCAGCATGGCCGTTGTATTCGCAGGGAACGTTCCTGTTCCTCGCGCAGGCGCTGCATCATGCCGCGCCGGGTGGCGCAGCCGGTCAGGCTGTCGGTGGTGAGCAGTTCGCCGATGATGTCCAGTTGCAGGCGGCGCAGGGTGGTGTTGAGGCGCAGCGCCAGGTCGATGCACTGGTCGTAGAGTTCCGGCGCCGGGCGGCGCTGGTCGATGATGCTCAGCAGGGCCACGCGCGCGCTTTCATGCATGGATTGCTGGATGGCGCCCAGCCCCTGGTAGTCGGGCGAAGCTTCCAGCAGATAGGGCTCCTGGCTGTAGTACCACTGGCCGAAGGGCGAGCGCAGGTGCGCGTCGCTGTCCAGATCGGTCTGATTGATCGGGCCACCACAGACCAGGGTGCGGTTCATCTGTTTGAACCAGGCCAGATGCGCGGCGATGATGACTTCCAGTTCTTCCGTGATGCGCTGTATCTCTTCGCGTTCCAGAGGGAGTGACATGGCGGCCTGGGGTGACTGAGGTGGGCACAGTATCGGCGCCGATGATGAAGACTTTAGCGTGATGAATGCAATGCGCGTCGCCGCGGGAAAGACCTTGCGAGCATTAAGGCTGGTTTAAGGCGCGTGGCGACAATGGTCGACATCCCCCACCTGAAAAGGATGTGACCATGTTTCGAATTCTCGCCCTTGCCAGCCTCGCGGCCCCGCTCGTCACGGGGGTTTCGCCCGCCCTGGCGCAGCCCGGCATCCGGGCGGCCATGCTGGACCACTATCGGGTCGCCGCCCGCCAGGAAGACCCGGCTTTCCGCGACTTCTCCGCGCGCCGCGGCGAGGCCTTCTTTCATGCCAAGAACGGCGACATGAGTTGCGCCTCCTGCCACACCGACAGTCCGAAACAGAGCGGCCGCCACGCCAGGACCGGCAAGGCCATCGAAGCCCTGGCCCCGGTCGCCAATGGTCAGCGTCTGAGCGACCCGGCCAAGGTGGAGAAGTGGTTCAAGCGCAACTGCAACGATGTCCTGCAACGCGCCTGCAGCGCGCGGGAGAAGGGCGACTTCGTCGCCTGGCTGATTGCCGTCAAATGAGGAGTGACACCATGAAAACCCTGTTCAGCATGATCCTTGCGCTCACCACCTTGGCGACCCTCCCCGCCCTCGCCGATGAACGCCGCCTGCTGCCCCTGCAGCCGAGCGAGGAGTGGAAGATGGAATGCGGGACCTGCCATCTGGCCTTTCCCCCGCGTCTGCTCCCCGCCGAGTCCTGGCGCAAGATGATGGGCAGCCTGGATCAGCATTTCGGCACCGATGCCTCGCTCTCGCCGAGGGAAACCCGCGAGATCACCGATTTTCTGGTCAAGAACGCCGCCAGTCGCTGGCGTTCGCCGACCGCGCCGCTGCGCATCACGGAAACCGCGTACTTCCGGCATGAGCACGACGAGCTTGCCGCGTCGGTCTGGAAACGCGCCGCGATCAAGAGCAAAGGCAACTGCGCCGCCTGTCACCCGGCCGCCGACAAGGGCGATTTCGAGGAAGACCGTGTGCGCATTCCGCGCTGAGCCGGACATGGCCACCGCCGTTCATTCCCTCGCCGGCACGGACACCGGCATGGGCGGCAGCGGCTGACACCACCGCAATTCGATCCAAGAGGTGTTTCATGAAATCCATCCTGGTCTGGGATCGGCCCCTGCGGCTGTTCCACTGGTTGTTCGCCGGGAGTTTCGCCGGCGCCTGGCTGACGGCGGAGTCCGACGAATGGTTGTCGCTGCATACCTTCCTCGGCTATCTCATGCTCGGCCTGATCGGCTTTCGCCTGGTCTGGGGGTTCGTCGGCGGTCGCCATGCGCGCTTTGCCGATTTCATGCATGGTCCGCGCGCGGGCCTGGATTACCTGCGACAGGCCATCATGGGCCGGGCGCCGCGACATCTGGGCCACAACCCGGCGGGCAGCCAGGCGATTTTCCTTCTGCTCGGTCTGGGGGTGCTGGCGGGCCTGAGCGGCATTTTCGCGCAGGGCGGCGAGGAACAGCATGGCGCGGCGGCGGGCTGGCTGGGTTACGCGCTCGGCAAGGCGATCAAGGAGGGCCATGAACTGCTCGCCAGCCTGATGTTGCTGGTGGTGTTCGCCCACCTCGCCGGGGTGGCCCTGGAAAGCTGGTGGCACCGCGAGAACCTGGCGCGCGCCATGGTCGATGGCAGGAAGCTCGCCGAGGCTGACCATCCGGGCGCGCGCCCCCATACGTTCGCGGCGGTGCTGTTGCTGCTGGCGGTGGCGGGATTTTCCGCCTGGTGGTTCCAGTATCGCGTCAGCGAGGGCGGCCTCGCCTTCGTCGGCGAACCCCCGCCCCAAAGCGCGCTCTGGAGCGAGGAGTGCGGCGGTTGCCATCAGGCCTTCCATCCCAGCCTGCTGCCGGCGCGTTCTTGGCAAAGCCTGCTGGCGCGACAGGATCGCCATTTCGGCGACGACCTCGGCCTGGATGCGGCGCAAGTAGCCCGCCTGCTCGAATTCGCCGCGGCTCAAGCCGCCGAACAGGGCGCCACCGAGGCCGCCTGGAAGATCGCGCGTTCCGTGCCTCTGGACGCCACACCGCTGCGCATCACGGAAACCCGGTACTGGGTGAAGAAACACCGGGAGATCGCCGCCGCCGACTGGAGCAAGCCTCAGGTGAAGAGCCGGGCCAATTGCCCCGCCTGTCATCTGGATGCCGAGGCGGGGACCTACGAGGACGCGGCGATGCGGGTGCCGGGATGAGTGCGAGGCGATGATCCCCGGCGCGCGTCTGGTTGCGGCGGGCATTGACCCGGAAGGGATCCCTGGCGAGTATCGACAGGGATGCGAATGGCCGGCGCTGTTCACGATCACCCGTACTGAAATGGAGAACTGATGCGCATCCTGCTGGTGGAAGACGATCCGCTGCTCGGCGATGGCCTGCGCGCCGGGCTGGCGCTGGAGGGCTATGGCGTCGATTGGGCGCGTGATGGCGAGGCTGCGCGCCTGGCTCTGCTGGCGGAAGACTTCGACGCCTGCGTGCTGGACCTGGGTCTGCCGCGCCGCGATGGTCTTTCCGTGCTGAGGGAGCTGCGCGCGCGCGGCAAGGCTACCCCGGTGCTGATCCTCACCGCGCGCGATACCACCGCCGACAAGGTGGCCGGCCTCGATGCCGGCGCCGACGACTACTTGCTGAAGCCGTTCGAGCTGGAGGAGTTGCAGGCACGCCTGCGCGCGCTGCTGCGCCGTGCCTCGGGGGCGGCGGCGCCGTTGCTGCGGCAGGGCGAACTGGCGCTGGACCCGGCCGCGCGACGTGTCACCCTGGCCGGGGCGCTGATCACGCTGTCGGCGCGCGAGTACGCGCTGCTGCACGATTTCATCACCCACAAAGGCCATATCCGCTCGCGCCAGGAACTGGAAAACAGCCTCTATACCTGGGGCGAGGAAGTGGAAAGCAACACCGTGGAGGTCTACATCCATCACCTGCGCAAGAAGATCGGCGCCGACATGATCCGCACCGTGCGGGGCCTGGGCTATGTGCTGGGAGAAACGCCGTGACCCGTTTTTCCATGAGCTCCCTGCGCGCGCGACTGCTCGTCATGCTGCTGGCCGTCACCGGCCTGATCTGGCTGGGCGCGGCGTGGTGGAGCTTTTATGACGCCCGCCATGAGGCGGAGGAATTGCTCGATGCCCAGCTTGCGCAATCCGCGCATCTGTTGCTGGCGCAGACCCGGCACGAACTGGTGGAAGAAGAAAACCATCTCGCCGCTTACGAGGCGCTGGATGATCGGGAAATGCATCCGTATGAGCAGAAACTCCAGTTCCGCATTCGCGATGCGCGTGGCCAGGTGCTGCTCGCCTCCAGCAATCCGCCGCCACCCACGCCGATGGGCAGCGCCGGCTATAGCGAGGTGCATGATGGCGGCGAGGGCTGGCGGGTGCTGGTGACCGGGGACGACAGCCTGCGCGTGGAAGTGGCCCAATCGCTTTCCATCCGCGACGAACTGGCGCTGCATGTGGCGCAGCGCCTGGCGCTGCCGGTGTTGCTGGCGCTGCCCCTGCTGGGCGGCTTGATCTTTCTGGTGGTCGGGCGCGCGCTGCGCCCGCTCGACGACCTCGCCGACAAGGTGGCCAGCCGTACGGCGGCGAATCTGGCGCCGGTGGAAACCGAGGCGCTGCCGAGCGAAGTTCGCCCCCTGGCCATGGCCTTGAACAGCCTGCTCGATCGCCTCGATCATGCGCTCGACAGTGAACGCCGTTTCACCGCCGATGCCGCTCATGAGCTGCGCACGCCGCTGGCCGCGATCCAGATCCAGGCCCAGGTCGCGCTGGCCAGCCAGAAGGAGGAGGGACGCGCGCATGCGCTGGAGCAGGTTCTTGCCGGAACTCGACGCGCCACCCGTCTGGTGGAGCAACTGCTGCGCCTGGCGCGCCTCGATCCGCTGGCCGGATTGCCGGCGACGCGGCCGGTTGCGCTGGCGGCGCTGGCCCATCAGGTGGTGGAAGAGCTGCGTCTGGGCGATGCGGCGGATCGAGTGCATGTGGCGATCGCGGAAGGCGCCGTCGTCGCGGGCGACCCGGACCTGCTGCGCGTGGCCTTGCGCAATCTGATCGACAACGCGCTGCGCTACAGCCCGGCGGCGGGAAACATCACGGTGGCCGCGCAGGGAGAGGCGGGCGGCATGCGCCTGTGGGTGGATGACAACGGCCCGGGCGTGGCGGCGGCCGATCTGCCGCGTCTGAGCGAACGCTTCTATCGCGGCGGTGAAGTCACCCAGGAAGGCAGCGGCCTCGGCCTCGCCATCGTTGCGCGCATCGCGCAATTGCACGGCGCCGGGCTGCGGTTTGAAAATCGGGAAACCGGGGGCCTGCGGGTGACGCTGGCCTGGTGACCACGCTCAGGCGAGTACGTCGAGGCCTTCGTTGGCCAGCATCTCGGTGAGCTTGATCAGCGGCAGGCCGACCAGGGCGTTGGGGTCTTCGGTTTCGAAACGGGCGATGAGGGCGATGCCCAGGGATTCGCTCCTGGCGCTGCCGCAGCAGTTGTAGGGCTGGTCGCGGCGCAGATAGGTCTCGATCTGGGCGTCCGTGTATTCGCGCATCACCAGCCGCACCGGCACATTGGCGGTCTGCGCGGCGCCGGTGCGGGTGTTCAGCAATGTGAGCGCGGTATGGAATTCCAGCGCCTTGCCGCGCATCGACCTGAGTTGCGCGACGGCCTTCTCGTGCGTGCCGGGCTTGCCCAGTTGCACGCCTTCGAGCAGGGCGACCTGGTCGGAACCGATGATCAGGGCGTCCGGGAATTGCGCCGCGACGGCGCGCGCCTTCAGCAGTGACAGCCGTTGCGCGGTGTCATCCGGCGATTCGCCGGGCAGCGGCGTTTCGTCGACATCGGGCGCGGCGACTTCGAACGGCACGCCGAGGCGGGCCAGGAGTTCGCGGCGATAGGGGGAGGTGGAGGCGAGGACGAGTTGCATGGGTTCAAGGTTCGAGGGGCAAGGCTCATGGTGCAAGAAAAGGTTGATTTGCCCTGGTTTCTTGGCCCTTGTGCCTTGTCCCTGAAGTTATTCCGGCTGAATCTCCACCAGCACCTGATCCGGTGTCACCGCGTCGCCCTTGGCGACATGGATGCCGACGACGGTGCCGGTGACGGCGGACTGGATTTCGTTTTCCATCTTCATGGCCTCGATCACCAGCACGCCGTCGCCGGCCTTGACCTTCTGGCCGGTCTTCACCAGCACATCGACGATGGTGCCGGGCATGGCGGTGGTGACGTGGCCGGCGTGTGTGGGGCGCGGCCGTGCCTTGG
>CAZONS010000106.1:0-10513 GCA_964581195.1 uncultured Thiobacillus sp.
TGCGGCCATTGCTGGCATCGCCGATCCAGCGCACGCGCGGGGAGATGCTGAAACGATCGAGGTATCGGAAGGTGCCGCCCAGCTTGACCTTGTAGTCGGAGGTGAACGGAATCTCCCAGTCCACGCCGTTGCCTTCGTCGATGTGGCCGCGCACCCAGCTGGCATTGCCCCAGAGGTCGCCCGACCAGCCGCGACCGAGCTGAAAGCGGTATTGCAGCATCAGGTCGAGGCCGCTGTGTTGTTCCTCGCCGGCGTTGCCCTTGGTTTCCGGGCTGACCAGCACCGCCCCGGGGATGCTGTTGGTCGCCGTGGAGGGCTGGGTGACGATGAGATTGTCGATACGGCTGTGATAGGCGTTGGCCATCAGGTTCAGCTCGGGTCGCGGACGCCATTCCCAGGTCAGGCTGAGCGTCTTCGCCTTTTCCGGTTTCAGGTTGGTGTTGGGGATGCGGAAACCCGCGCCGATGTAGTTGCCGCTCAAGTCCGTCGTGCCGTCGAAGGAGCCGAAGAATCCCAGGCTTTCCTCGGGCGAGGGCACGCGGAACGCTTCGCCGTAGAGCATCTTGAAATAGTGAAGAGGACGCGGGTGCCAGACGGCGCCGAGACGTGTGTTCACCGTGCCGCCGTAGTCGGAGTACTGGTCGCGGCGCACCCCGGCCATGGTGGAGAAGCGCTCGTTCCACTGCGATTGCACCTGGCCATAGAGCGACACGTTCCGGGATTTCGCCCGGTGCAGCGTGATCGGGATGAGGCCGCCGGTATTCCGGTAGTACAACCCCTGGTCATCGGCCGACCGGGAGGTGTCGTAGGGGCTGGGCAGGCTGTGCGCCTCGATGGCGCTGTAGTCCTGGAAGCCCAGTCCGGCGAGCAATCGATGCCGCTCGTCGATCTTCCAGTCCAGGTTCTGCTCGATGCCGATGCGCTTCCCCTGGACATATTCGTAGCCGTTGTCGAAGGCGGTATAGATGTTCATGTACTTCGACTCGGGCGCGATCTCCTGCGCGGAATAATCCAGCACCAGTTCCCCGGACAGGTCCGGCGTCAGCCTGAAGCGGTACTTGCCGTAGAGCGTGTCGGTGGTGGTGTCCCAATAGGCGTCTTCCCGGTACAGCGCGGTCCCCGGCTTGTCGCCGGTGCTGGTGAGGCTGCGGAAGTGATTGCGGTAATAGCCCAGAGTCAGGTCGTCGCCGACATCGAGGCGAGCGAACAGGCTGTCGCTGGACATGCCGCCGACGTAGTCCTCGCGCGCGGCGGCGGGGGTGATCAGCGTGCCGTTGAAGGTGCGGGCATCGACCTTGGCGAAGTCACGCGGGTAGTACTCATCCAGGGGAGCCCGGTCGGCGCGTTGCCAGTGGCCGCCGATGCTCAGGGCCAGATTGTCGGCGTTTCCGATGTTCCCGGAAAAGGTGGCCTTACGCTCGCCGAAACTGCCGCCGCCGAGCTCGACCTGGGCGCCGTCGCCACGCGCCGCCGGTTCGCTGATGATGTTGATCACCCCGGCCACGGCGTCGGCGCCATAGAGCGCGGCCGCCGGCCCATAGAGCACCTCGACCTGTCTGGCCTGATGCAGTGAATAATTTTCCGCCAGCGGAAAGGTGCCGCCCGCCGGATTGCCGATGCGCACACCGTCGAGCATGACGACAATCTTGTTGCTGCCGGCATAGCCCTGGATCGCGAAGTTGTTGTACGCGGAGGACTTGGTGCCGCGCATGAAATCCACCCCGGGCAGGTCTTCCATCAGGTCGGCCAGGTTGTGGTAACGCCTTTCCCGGATCTGCGCGCGGGTGATCACCACGATGTGCGCGGGGGATTCGACCCGTGTTTCCGGGCGACGCGACGCGGTGACCACCGGCGTGTTGATCAGATCCTCCAGCGACAGTGCCAACAGACGGGAGAGATCGGCTTCATCGGCCGCGCGCGCGGATGTGCCGAAAACCAGTGCCGCGAGGCAGAAGGGCAGGGGGCGTAACATGGGCAGGCAGTGGCGTGAGAGCGTCATCGGATGCGCAAGTATTTTGAGTTTCCCGGTCCGGGTCAATGGCGTATCGCAATTGGGCATTTGCCTGCCCAGGGGTTGCGCGTGTCCTCATTCCCATGAATTGCTTGAGAAATTGAGTTTCACACGGGTAAAATCCGCGTTTTTCGTTGGAGTGCCCAGATGGCCGTCACCACCCCTCAGAAAGCGCAGATCGTCCAGGACTATCAGCGCGCCGCCGCCGATACCGGCTCCCCGGAAGTCCAGGTCGCCCTGCTTACCGCCCGCATCAACGACCTCACCGGTCATTTCAAGACCCACGCCAAGGATCACCATTCCCGCCGCGGTCTGCTCAAGATGGTCAGCCGCCGTCGTCGCCTGCTGGACTATCTCAAGTCCAAGAACGCCGAGGGTTACACCAATCTGATCAAGCGTCTCGGCCTGCGCAAGTAAGCGCCCCCCACCTCTGGCAGGCAGCCTCCAGAACCCAGTAGACATAGGAAAAAGTCAGCGTGAATCCGGTCAAGAAGACATTTCAGTACGGTCGCCATCAAGTCACCCTGGAAACCGGCGAGATCGCTCGCCAGGCCGATGGTGCCGTGATCGTCAATATGGACGACACCGTGGTGCTGGTCACCGTGGTGGCGAAGAACGAAGTGAAGCCCGGCCAGGATTTCTTCCCGCTGACTGTCGATTATCAGGAAAAGGCCTACGCGGTCGGCCGTATTCCCGGTGGTTTCCTCAAGCGCGAATCGCGCCCCACGGAAAAGGAAACCCTGGTTTCCCGTCTGATCGACCGTCCCATTCGTCCGCTGTTTCCGGATGGCTTCTTCAATGAAGTGCAGGTCATCGCCACGGTGATGTCCGCCAATCCGGATGTCGACTCCGACATTCCCGCCCTGATCGGCGCCTCCGCCGCCCTGGCCCTGTCCGGCCTGCCCTTCGACGGTCCCGTGGGCGCGGCCCGCGTCGGCTACATCGACGGCCAGTACGTGCTCAACCCGACCACGGCCGAGTTGAAGAACTCCAAGCTGGACCTGGTGGTCGCCGGTACCGAGTCCGCCGTGCTGATGGTGGAATCGGAAGCCGACCAGTTGCCGGAAGACGTGATGCTGGGCGCCGTGGTGTTCGGCCACGAGCAGATGCAGGCCGCCATCGACGCGATCAACGACCTCGCCGACGAAGCCGGCAAGGAACCCTGGGACTGGGCCGCGCCGGAGACCGATGCCGCCCTCCTGGAGAAGATGAACGCCCTCTGCGCCGAGGCCCTGTCCGCCGCCTACTCGATCAAGCAGAAGCAGGCGCGTGTGACGGAAGTCGACGCCATCCGCGCGCGGGTCTTCGCCGAGATGATCACCCCGGACATGGACACCACCGCCGCCAACGTCATCAAGGACCTGTTCCACGCCCTCGAAGCCAAGGTCGTGCGTGGCCGCATCCTGGCCGGCGAGCCGCGCATCGACGGTCGCGACACCCGCACCGTGCGTCCCATCACCATCCGCACCGGCGTCATGCCGCGCACCCACGGTTCGGCGCTGTTCACCCGTGGCGAGACGCAGGCCCTGGTGGTCGCCACCCTGGGCACCGGCCGCGACGAGCAGACCATCGAGTCCCTCACCGGCAACTACAGCGACCACTTCCTGCTGCACTACAACATGCCGCCCTTCGCCACCGGCGAAACCGGCCGTGTCGGCAGCCCGAAGCGGCGCGAGATCGGCCATGGCCGTCTCGCCAAGCGCGCCCTGGCCGCCTGTCTGCCGACCAAGGAAGAGTTCGGCTACACCATCCGCGTGGTGTCCGAGATCACCGAGTCCAACGGTTCCTCCTCCATGGCCTCCGTCTGTGGCGGCAGCCTGGCGATGATGGATGCCGGCGTGCCGATGAAGGCGCATGTCGCCGGCATCGCCATGGGCCTGATCAAGGAAGGCAACCGCTTCGCCGTGCTGACCGACATCCTCGGCGACGAGGATCATCTCGGCGACATGGACTTCAAGGTCGCGGGCACGCGCAACGGCGTCAATGCCCTGCAGATGGACATCAAGATCCAGGGCATCACCAAGGAAATCATGGATGTCGCCCTGACCCAGGCGCGTGAAGCCCGCCTGCACATCCTGGGCATCATGGAGACCGCCGAGTCCGGCCCCCACGAGATGAGCGCCTACGCGCCGCGCATCATCACCATGAAGATCAATCCGGAGAAGATCCGCGACGTGATCGGCAAGGGTGGCGCCGTGATCCGGGCGCTGACCGAGGAAACCGGTACCCAGATCGACATCGACGAGAGCGGTACCATCAAGATCGCCTGCACCTCCACCGAGTCCGGCGAACTGGCGAAGAAGCGGATCGAGGACATCACCGCCGAGGTCGAAGTGGGCCGCACCTACGACGGCACCGTGCTGAAGATTCTCGACTTCGGCGCCATCGTCAACGTCCTGCCTGGCAAGGATGGCCTCCTGCACATCTCGCAGATCGCCCACCAGCGCGTCAACGCGGTCACCGACTTCCTCAAGGAAGGCCAGGCCGTGCAGGTCAAGGTGCTGGAGACCGACGAGAAAGGCCGCATGCGCCTGTCCATGAAGGCCCTGATCGAGGCGCCCGCGCCGCAGGCCCCCGTGGAAGCGCCCGCGCCGCAGGCCCCCGTGGAAGCGCCCGCGCCCGCCGCCGAGTAATCCGGCAAGCAAGAAAAAAGCGGCCCGTGGGCCGCTTTTTTTATGATCCCCGACAGGCTGCCAGGGATGCCGGCAGGGGGAATTCAGTCCGCGCCGATCAAGTCCAGGAACCCCTGCCACCAGCGCTTGCGGTTCTGCGGCACAAGATGGGTGGGGGTGAGGTCGGTCGGCGGCAACCTGGACATGACCCAGCCGGGCAGGATGCGGTGCTTGCTGGAGCCACAGGACGTCCCCAGATGATTGGGGTCGTAGATCTTGATCAGGGTCGGGTCGTCCAGATCGTCCGCGTAGACGATGCCGCAGTAGTCTTCATGGTGTTCGCGGCGCAGCAGGGCGTCGATTTCCTGGGTGAAGGCCACCACGTGCTCGGCGTCGGCGGGCGCCTCCGGGCGCGCCTCGCCAAGGGCGTAGAGATACCAGCCCGCGCCCGCGTCGAGGCGCTCCCAGAAATCGGAGAGTTGCTTCCAGGACAGCAGGCTGTAGAGCGTGCCGTTGAATCTTTGGTCGAATTCGGAGACCAAGGCGGTGGTCTGCATGCGGCATTCTCGGGCTACGAAAGAGTTGAAATTGTAACCGTCATCAAGCAAGTTGTTAAAACCCGTTGATTCAAGGAATTGTCATGCTCAAAGCTCTACTGTTCGATGTCGATGGCACCCTGGCCGATACCGAGCGCGATGGTCATCGCCCCGCCTTCAATGCCGCCTTTCGCGAATTCGGCCTCGATTGGGACTGGGATGTGCCGCTCTACGGCGAGTTGCTCGCCGTCACCGGCGGCAAGGAGCGGATGAAGTATTACGTCGAGCGCTTCCGGCCCGATTACACCAGGCCCGCCGACTTCGACGAGATGGTGGCCGAACTGCACAAGGCCAAGACCCGCCATTACACCGAACTGCTGGCGCAGGGCGGCATTCCCCTGCGGCCCGGCGTCGAACGCCTGCTGCGCGAGGCGCGCGAGGCTGGCCTGATCCTGGGCGTGGCCACCACCACCACGCCGGAGAACGTCACCGCCCTGCTGCGCCACAGCCTCGCCGCCGATGGCGCCGACTGGTTCGCGGTGATCGCCGCCGGTGATATCGTCCCGGCGAAGAAGCCGGCGCCGGACATCTACGTCTGGGCGCTCCAGCAACTCGGCATGAGTCCAGAGGATTGCCTCGCCTTCGAGGATTCCGAGAACGGCATCCTTTCGTCGCGCGGCGCCGGACTCAAGACCGTGGTGACCATCAACGACTACACCCGCGATCATGATTTCACCGGCGCGCTCGCGGTCCTGAGCGACCTCGGCGAGACGGGCGCGCCTTACCAGCGTCTGGATACCGTCGCTCAGGGCGAGCGCGGTGTGGTCGACGTGGCGCGCCTGCGCGAGTGGCACGCCCGTTGAAGACTCCGCCCTGACGTCGCCCGCGTCGTGAAGCCGCCGACCCTGCTGGCGCTGCTCCTGGCGCTGCGGTGCCTGACCTCGCCCGTCCTGGCGGCGGATGCCTGGTTCGAGCAGGCGCAGCGCCTGGAAAAACAGCGGAACTGGCCGGGGCTGCTGGCGCTGGGGCGGCAATGGACCCAGGCGGAGTCAGACAATGCCCTGGCCTGGTTCGTGCTCGGCCGCGCCCTCACTCGTCTGGGACAGGCGCCGGCCGCGATCGAGGCCTATCGCGAGAACCTGCGGCTCGACCCGGGCGACGCGTACGCGCACAACAACCTGGGCAATCTCTACCGTGCCGGCCAGCGGTATCGTGCCGCCCTGGACGCCTATCGCGCGGCGGTGCGCAGCCGTCCCGATTACATCCCCGCCTGGCACAACCTCGGCCTGACCTTCCATGATCTTAAGGGGCCGACCGGCGTCGCCCAGGCCTTGCGGCGCTTGAACGAGACCCACCCGGAACTGGCCGAATCCTGGCGCCGGCTGGCGATCGACTATTCGCTCAGCCGCGATCCCGGGGTCGCGCGGGAGGCGATCCGCATCCTGCGCGGCCTGAGCGACGCGGAACGCGAGCGTATGTTCGCCATCCTGCTGGACGCCCCCTGACCGCGCCCGGCGTGTCCGGTCACAGATCGTTGGGCCGGTAGCAGAACACGAAGCGGCCGCGGCCGAAGTTGACCATGAGGGCGCCGCCGCGATTGCTGGCGTAATCCTGCCAGCCCGGGATGGGACACTGGAAGTGGCACTCGGAGACGCCATGCGGCGACTCCAGGCCGCGCTCGTCATCCCAGAACGAGAGCAGCATGGCGCCGCCCTGCTTGCGCAGCAGATGCTCGGCGGCCTGGTTGGCCAGAGCCAGGGATTGGTCGAAGTTGAGGCCGAGTTCATCGGCGTCGATATGCAGGGTTTTCATTGGCCTGATCCGGTTCGCTGGGGATGCGCATGATAAGCCGTTGACGACGCGAGGCGGCGGGACGCGGACGGCGCCAGGCGGGCCGCCGCGAGGTGGAAATGATGTAAATCAGGCCCGGCGCTGGTCAGGCCGTTCGCACCGCACGACAATTCGTCGATCTCTTCAACCACGAGCGACGACGACCATGACCCAGAACATCGGCATACTCACCTCCGGCGGCGACACGCCCGGCCTCAACGCGGCGATTCGCGGTGTCGGCAAGGCCTGCGTCTCGCGCCACGGCATGCACATCATCGGCTTTCGCGACGGCTTTCGCGGTCTCATGGAAAACCGCATCATGGACCTGGAAGGCCAGGCGCTCTCCGGCATCCTCACCCAGGGCGGCACCATCCTTGGCACCAGCCGCGACAAACCGCACAAGATGCCGGTGCACGGCAAGGCGCAGGACATGACCGAGACCATCGTCGCCAACTACCACGCCAATGGCCTCGACTGCCTGGTCTGCCTCGGCGGCGGCGGCACCCAGAAGAACGCGCTGCGCCTGATGCAGGCCGGCCTCAACATCGTGACCCTGCCCAAGACCATCGACAACGACGTGGCGCTCACCGACACCACCTTCGGCTTCGACACCGCCCTGGGCATCGCCACCGATGCCATCGACCGCCTGCACAGCACCGCGCACAGCCATCACCGCATCATCGTGGTCGAGATCATGGGCCATCGCGCCGGCTGGCTGGCCCTGGGCGCCGGCATCAGTGGCGGCGCCGACGTGATCCTGATCCCGGAAATTCCCTACGATGTCGAAGTCGTGGCCGATGCCATCAAGGCGCGCAAGCGCCGCGGCAAGCCGTTTTCCATCGTCGCCGTCGCGGAAGGTGCGATTTCCCGCCAGGAAGCCGCTGAATTGCAGGTGGCCGCCGCCAAAAAGAAGGACAAGAAGGTGAAGGAGCCCGTCACGGAACCCGAACTGGTCTATGCCGAACGCACCCTGCGCCTGGCGCATCAACTGGAAAAGCTCACCGGCCTCGAAGCGCGGGTCACCATCCTCGGCCACCTGCAGCGCGGCGGCACCCCCTCGGCCGCCGACCGCCTGCTCGCGACCCGTCTCGGCACCGCCGCCGCCGATCTGATTCAGCAGCGCCAGTACGGCTTCATGCTCGCCGCGCGCGGCGAAATGAGCGTGCCGGTGCGACTGGAAGACGTCGCCGGCCAGGTCAAGACCGTGCCGCCGGACCACTCCTGGGTGCTGAGCGCGCGCGGCGTGGAGACGAGTTTCGGGGACTGACCGACCCGCGCGGGTCAGTTGTAGAGTTCGCCCATGACCCGGGCGAACAGGCGGTTGCCGCTGAGCAGCAGATTGCCGGCGTATTCCTCATAACGGCCGGCGTCGGCCAGCATCACCCCTTTCTGATTGGTGCGAACCGGCCCGCCGGAGAGGCCCAGCAGCGCCAGTCCGACGACCAGACCCCGGTTGCTGTCGACCTCGCCCATGCTGAGTTGACCGAAACGGCCGGAGAACATGACCTGCTCCTTCAGCGCGACCGTGCCGCCCATGATCGCGGAGGAGATCGGCGCGACGCGGCCACGGACCTGGAGCACGCTCAGGTTCTTGCGCAGCGACATCCCCGCCCTGGCTTCCACATCGCTTTCGTTGCGCACGCCGAACAAGCCCTTGTTGCGGCCACTGGCCGTCTCCGCGAAGTCGACCACCATGAGCGGGTTCAGGATCAAGGCCTTGTTGTCGAAACCGAAGTCGGCGGCGCGGCGGCCATTGGTCCAGCCGAACGCACCCTGGTCGCCGAGCGGCTCGGCCTGATCGAACCACAGCTTCATGCCGGTGGGCGCCAGCACGATATAGGTACGGCCCTCGTGTTCCACGGTATAGGGTTTGCCGTCCTCCTGTTTGGCGGCGCTGATCTCGGCGAACGAGGGATGCGCGGCAAACGCGGCGTAGGGCAGGGTGTCGACTCCCTTGCCTTGCAGTTGAGTCAGGAAGTCCTGGTAGGCGCGGTCGACCAGGGCCTGCATGCGGGGCAGGTCGACGCCGGCCAGGGTCAGTTCGATCTTGGAGTTCACGCCGGACTTGTGGATGCCACCGGGCATATAGGAGGCACGAACACTATCGGACGCGACCGCCTTGATGACGAAGGCGACGCGGAATCCTCCCACCACCACCTTGTTCAGCGCGGCCAGATCATCGCGCGGCCACATGCGTTTCTCCGCGAAGATCGCCGGGTCCAGGTCGACCACGGCGGGGGCGACGTCCAGCGCGGCCGGCGCCGTCGCGGCGGCGGTGTCCTGCGGCGGCGGAGTGCTTGCTTCCCGAGGCTTTTCGGCGCTGTTGTCGACGCCGACCATCCCCTTCACCGAACCCCAAAGATCGAAGGCCTGGACGGGAGCCGCCAGCGTGGTCATGAGGCAAATCGACAGCAGGCGCAATGCCGGTTTCATTCTCGACTCCTGAAAGTGGATCACGGGGAAGCGGTGTCCCCCAGAGCGAGGCACCCGCGGCGGGGTGATTCTGTGCATCCGCGAGCGGCGGCGCCATCCCCTGATTCGGGGGGGGCTCAGGCCGCCTGTCGCGGGGGAGCCGTCCCGCGCGCCGCCTTCCGTTCGAACCACTTGCGCGCTTCCTCGTCCCAGCCGTCCATGCGCGCGTAGGGATTGCTGCGCGGACTGGCGATCATGTTCGGGTCGATATCGAGGCCGAGACCTTCCAGGAAGTTGACCAGGCCGATGCGTTCGATCATCTCGCCGGTGCGTTCGTGTTCCAGGGCGTTTTCCGCGAAGAAATCGAGCACGCTGCGCGAGAGTTCGCGCAGCCGGTCGAAATCGGCGTCGCTTTCCAGCTTCATGAAGGGAATGATCACGGTGCCCATGGTGGCGCCGATCTTCAGCACGCCCTTGCCGCCGATCAGGATGCTCACGCCCTTGTCGAGTCCGGGCAGCAGGGCGCCGGGCATGACATTCAGGCAATGCATGCAGCGCACGCAGTTGTGGTTGTCGATGGCCATCTCGGTCTCCAGGCCGACGCGCAGCACGGATTCGTGCGGTTTCGCCGGCTTGCCGATGTCGCGCAGGGTGATCGCCTTGGTCGGGCACAGGCTGACCACCATGTTCACCAGATCGTTCATGGAATGGCTGTCCATCCATTCCTTGGCGACGCTCTCGTTGGCGCGGATGTTGTCGCGCCAGGTGCCGATGGTGGCCATGTCCGAGCGCTGGATGGCATTCACGCAGTCGTTCGGGCAACCGGAGAACTTGAACTTGAACTTGTAGGGCAGGCTGGGCCGGTGCATGTCGTCGATGTTGCTGTTGATGACCGTGCGCAGGGCCCGCGCCTCGTCGAAGTTGGACATCTCGCAGCGGGCGGCGCCGACGCAGGACATCGAGGTGCGCAGCGCCGGGCCGGCGCCGCCGAGGTCGAAGCCCATGGCGTTGAAGCGATCGAAGGCGGTCTGCACGTGGTTCGAGTGGATGCCCTGGAACATGATGTCGCCGGACTGGCCGTGGAAGGCGATGAGGCCGGAACCGCCGGATTC
>CAZONS010000107.1:0-10425 GCA_964581195.1 uncultured Thiobacillus sp.
CGCGGTGCGCTTTCTCGCTTCCGGCGACCATCTCTGGAACAGCGGCATGTTCCTGTTTTCCTGCCGGCAATTTCTCGATGAACTGTCCGCATTGCGCCCGGACATCATCGGCGCCTGCGAGCGGGCGCTCCAGGGGGGACAGCACGATCTGGACTTCTGTCGCCTGGACAAGGGCGCCTTTGCCGCCTGTCCGTCCGACTCCATCGACTATGCCCTGATGGAGCGCACCCGGCACGCGGCCGTGGTGCCCGCCGACATCGGCTGGAACGACATCGGCTCCTGGTCTGCCCTCTGGGAAGTGGGCGAGCGGGATGAGCAGGGCAATGTCTGTCGCGGCGATGTCTACCTCGATGGCGTGCGCGATACCCTGGTTCGCGCCGAGTCGCGCATGGTCGCGGCCATCGGTGTCGAGAACCTGCTCATCGTGGAAACGCCGGACGCGGTACTGGTCGCCGACAAGTCGCGCGCGCAGGATGTGAAGAAGGTGGTGGACTACCTGAAAGGACACGGCCGCAGCGAGCATGAGTTCCATACCCGCGTCTTCCGGCCCTGGGGCTGGTACGAGGGCATCGACCTCGGGGATCGTTTTCAGGTCAAGCGCATCATGGTCAAGCCAGGCGAGAAGCTCTCCCTGCAGATGCACCATCATCGCGCCGAACACTGGATCGTGGTCTCCGGCACCGCCCGCGTAACCCGCGATGGCGTCGAGGCGCTCCTGTGCGAGAACGAATCCACCTACATTCCACTTGGCACCACCCACCGACTGGAAAACCCCGGCCGCATCCCCTTGCACCTGATCGAGGTGCAATCCGGTTCCTACCTTGGCGAAGACGACATCGTGCGCTTCGAGGACATCTACCAGAGAGGCTGATGGGCAAGCGCGCCTCCGGTTCCCCACGCCGCCCGCGCGACCCGGTCGCCAAGGCTGCGCGCACGCCACGGTTCAAACAACCGGTGCTGCCCGACAAACGCGGACGCGGACGACCGCCGGGCAATGAGGACGTCGCCAGACCCCATACAGCGCCGGATGAGGGTGACCACCCTACGGATTGAGGCGGACCACCAGCCCCAGTGCGCGTACCCGTTCGGCCAATGCCTCCATCCAGGCCACCGGCAAGACCGATAGTCGATCGGCTTCAGCTTGCCGAGACGGCCGCGCCAGGCCGTAGAGCAGTACCCCGCGCAGCGGCAACCGTTCGCTCACTGATCTCTCCAGCAAAGCCAGCCAGGCATCCATTTCGGCGTCGTCCGGCGCTTGCCCGTCCAGCGCGAACAGACAGGTCTGCAGCCAGGTCGGGCAGAGACTCGCAACCCGCTTGAGACGCTGGTAATGCCGCTCTGGATCGCATGCCGTGTCATTCACCAGTCGCAGGCCAGCGCGAGTCGCCCGATCCAGCTTGAACCAGACTTCGCCGTTCAGGGCCGACATCGCCGTCAGACCGGTGACGACATGAGGCCTGGCCGCCAGGCTGCCGTTGGTGATGAGCACGAGCCGGATACGCCCGAGCAGATCGAAATCCGCCAGCACTCGGCCGATCAAGTCGATCACCACTGGAAACTCCGCTGCGCTGGTCGGTTCACCATTTCCGGAGAGCGCGACATCGTTGAGCCTGCGCATCCCCTCCTCTACCCGAGTCGCCAGAAAATCCCCCTGCACGATATCCGTGAGCATCTGGCGTAGCTCCGACTCCAGTTTGACGAGATCGACCGGTGGCGGGCCGCCACGCGCGAGCTCGGGAACCTGACAGTAGATACAGCGCCAGTTGCAGGCATTGTTCGGGTTGAGATTGATGCCGATAGAGACACCGGCGGCGCGCCGGGAGACGACCGGGTAGACATAGGTCATACCCACACGGTCGCGGTCGTGGTCCAGGGTTGTCAGCACGGTCATGACGCGATTCTGGCACACTCGGCATGATGCCCAATGAACAACTCATGCACGACTTTGCCCACCGCCTGATCGTCTGGCAACGCAGACACGGGCGTAGCGACCTGCCCTGGCAGGGCACGCAGGATCCTTACCGCATCTGGCTGTCCGAAATCATGTTGCAGCAAACGCAGGTTGCAACCGTGATTCCCTACTATCTTCGCTTTCTACGGCGATTCCCGGACGTCGCAAGCCTGGCGTCGGCGTCCGAGGATGAGGTGATGACACTGTGGGCCGGTCTGGGCTATTACAGTCGCGCGCGCAATCTGCATAGGGCGTCGCGTGTGATCACAGACCAACTACAGGGCCGCTTCCCTCGAGAGCAGGCCGCACTGGAGGCATTGCCCGGGGTCGGCCGTTCAACGGCGGCAGCCATCGCCGCATTCGCATACGGCAAGCCCGGCGCCATCCTGGATGGCAACGTCAAGCGGGTGCTGACACGGATCTTCGGCATCACCGGGTGGCCCGGCGAAAAAGCCGTGGAGGCCCGACTGTGGTCACTGGCGGAGTCACTGCTGCCGGACCAGGGCATTGCCGCCTACACACAAGGCCTGATGGATCTCGGGGCTACGATCTGCACGCGCCGCGGGCCTCTCTGTGGCGCCTGCCCTTTCCTTGGCAATTGCCACGCCGAACGACATGGCCTGCAGGAAATGCTGCCGACTTCACGCCCCGGCCGATCCCTCCCGGAGCGGGCAACCGCCATGCTCATGCTGTGCTGGCATGGTCATGTACTCCTCGAAAAGCGCCCAAGTCCAGGAATATGGGGTGGCCTGTGGAGCCTGCCGGAATTCGCGCCAGGCATCGACCCAGCGGCAGAGGCATTTCGACTGGGCTACACAGCACTGCAGGTAAACGCGCGAGACGGGTTGAGTCATACCTTCACGCATTTTCGACTGCATATCCAGCCCTGGCTGATACTGGTAGACGAGCGACCGCGCGTGGAAGCGCCAGGTAGACGATGGCAGTCTCTGGCGGAGATCGACGCGCTGGGCGTGCCGGCACCGGTACAGCGTCTACTGAGAGGTGTCGCCACGTCCTGAAGGCGAAAAAAAAGCCGGCGAGAGGCCGGCTTTTTCATGCGTGCTTGCTTACTCGGCGGCAGCGACTTCCGTATCGGCACGATCGACCAGTTCGATCAGCGCCATGGGCGCATTGTCGCCCTGACGGAAGCCGAACTTGAGAATGCGGACATAGCCACCGGGACGAGACTGGAAACGAGGACCGAGGTCGTCAAACAGTTTCACCACCATATCGCGGTCACGCAGACGATCGAAGGCCAGACGACGGTTCGCCAGGCTCGGCTTCTTGCCTAGCGTGATGAGGGGCTCAACCACCTTGCGCAATTCCTTGGCCTTGGGCAGCGTGGTCTTGATTGCCTCATGCTTGAGCAGGGCATTGGAGAGATTGCGCAACAGGGCGGCACGGTGGCTGCTGGTGCGATTCAGTTTGCGGTGTGCGAGACGATGGCGCATGTTGTTCTACCTAATAAGATCAGGGTTTTTCAAGACCGAGAGGCGGCCAGTTCTCAAGCTTCATGCCGAGCGTCAGGCCACGGGCCGCCAACACATCCTTGATCTCGTTGAGAGATTTGCGGCCCAGGTTGGGGGTCTTGAGCAATTCGGTTTCGCTGCGTTGAATCAGGTCGCCGATGTAATAGATGTTTTCCGCCTTGAGGCAATTGGCGGAGCGAACCGTCAACTCCAACTCATCCACCGGGCGCAGAAGGATCGGATCGACCACGGGCGACGCGGGTCCCTTGGCGCCTACTTCAGCTATGGTGGCCACGCCCTTGAGATCGGCGAACGAGGCGAGCTGCTCGATCAGGAGGCGGGCGGAGAAACGCACGGCCTCGGCAGGTTCGATCACGCCATTGGTCTCGATCTCGATGATCAGCTTGTCGAGGTCGGTACGCTGTTCGACACGCGCGCTCTCGACGCTGAAACTGACTTTCTTGACCGGGCTGTAGAGGGCATCGACCATGATGACGCCGACAGGACGCGATTCATCGGAAACGACGCGGCTGCTGGCGGGCACATAACCGCGCCCACCCTCGACCTTGATCTCCATCTCCAGACTGCCGCCCTTGTTGAGGTGGGCGATCACATGTTCGGGATTGAGTATCTCGACGTCGTGGCCGGCCTGGATGTCACCCGCGGTGACGATTCCTTCGCCGGACTTGTTGATGGTGAGAATCGCGTCGTCGCGGCTATTGAGCTTGACCGCCAGACCCTTCAGGTTCAGGAGAATGTCAACGACATCTTCCTGTACGCCTTCGATCACGGAGTACTCATGGACGACACCGGCGATGCGGACCTCGGTGGGCGCATAACCACGCATGGAGGACAGCAGGATGCGACGCAGGGCGTTGCCCAGCGTGTGGCCGTACCCGCGCTCGAAGGGCTCGAGGGTGATCCGAGCCTGGCGGGGGGAAATGCTGTTGACCTCAACAATCCGGGGTTGCAGCAAATCACCGTTGTTAGACATATTTCGCTTCCTTCAGAGAACCAGGCAATTACTTGGAATAAAGTTCAATCACCAAGTGCTCATTGATCGTGGGGGGCAACTCGGCGCGCTGCGGCATGGCCTTGTAGGTTCCCTTGAGCGCCTTGGCATCCACCTCGACCCACTCGGGGAAGCCGCGACTGGCGGCGGCCTCGGCGGAACCCTTGAGGCGCAGTTGACCCTTGGACTTCTCGGCCACTTCCACGACATCACCCGGCTTGACCTGGTAGGAGGGGATATTGACACGGCGGCCGTTGACCAGAATCGCGTTGTGGCGGACTGCCTGGCGCGCTTCGGTACGCGATGCGCCGAAACCCATCCGATAGGCGACGTTGTCGAGGCGCGACTCAAGCATCTGCAGGAGGTTCTCACCCGTCACACCCTTGCGACGATCCGCAGCGAAGTAGGTAAGACGGAACTGGTGTTCGAGGACGCCATAGATGCGACGGATCTTTTGCTTCTCGCGCAGCTGACCACCGTAGTCGGAAACGCGCATGTTCTTCGCGCCATGCTGACCAGGAGCCTGGTTGCGCCGTTCGATGGCGCATTTGTCACTGAAACATTTCTCGCCCTTGATAAAGAGCTTCTCGCCTTCGCGGCGGCACTGACGGCATTTGGGATCGAGGTTGCGGGCCACTTGTGCTCTCCTGTAGCTTAAATACGACGCTTCTTGGGCGGACGGCAGCCGTTGTGCGGCATCGGCGTCACATCGGAGATGCTGGTGATCTTGTAGCCAAGACCATTCAGCGCGCGCACTGTGGAATCGCGACCAGGACCAGGTCCCTTGATGCGGACTTCCAGATTTTTCAGGCCGTATTCCAGCGCCATCTTGCCAGCGTTTTCAGCGGCAACCTGGGCGGCGAACGGCGTGCTCTTGCGAGAGCCCTTGAAGCCCGCGCCACCAGCCGTGGCCCACGCGAGTGCGTTGCCCTGGCGATCCGTGATGGTCACGATCGTGTTGTTGAAGGAGGCGTGAATGTGAGCGATTCCTTCAGCCACATTCTTCTTAACTTTCTTGCGCGCGCGCGCGGCACTAGCCTTGGCCATGTCGTTTACCTATTACTTCTTGTTCTGCATCTGCTTGCGGGGGCCCTTACGGGTGCGGGCGTTGGTACGCGTACGTTGTCCACGCAGGGGAAGGCCCTTGCGATGACGCACACCACGGTAGCAACCCAGATCCATCAAGCGCTTGATGTTCATGGTGATTTCGCGGCGCAAATCGCCCTCTACCGTGAACTTGGCCACGCGATCGCGGATCTTTTCGATGTCGGCATCGGTAAGATCCTTGATCTTGTGTGCGGGATCAACACCTGCCTCGAGGCAGATGAGCCGCGCGCGGGTGCGGCCGACACCGTAGATCGAAGTCAACGCGATCTCGGCATGTTTATGGTTTGGGATATTTACCCCAGCGATACGGGCCATCTACTAACCCCCAACAAACTAAACAAAAGATTATATTAGACCAACCTGTCAACTGACAAGTTGAAATCAACCCTGGCGCTGCTTGTGCCGTGCTTCGCTACAAATTACGCGAACCACGCCCTTGCGGCGGACGATCTTGCATTTACGACAAATCTTCTTTACAGAGGCTTGAACACGCATGTTCGGCTCCTTTATCAAACAAACATTCGCACCGTAGGCCATACGGGCACATTAAAGGCGGCGGCCAGACAGCTACCGCTTCCTTGTTGGCGGGGTCGACTGGGCACGCCAGCGACACTCACCTGTGACATGCCCTGTTACTACATGCCCGTCTTCCAGCTGATGCGTAACGTCGCATTAGGCAGGCTTAACAATAGTTCGTCACACGCACTCGAATGGCCTCGCGGCCAGACCAGATCAGCGCGAGATGAAATTACCACCCTTGAAGTTGGCCTTCTTGAGCAGGGATTCGTATTGGTGGGTCATGACATACGCCTGGACCTGTGCCATGAAGTCCATGGTCACGACCACGATAATGAGAAGCGATGTTCCACCAAAGTAGAACGGCACGTTCCAGTTGACGATCAGGAACTCGGGCAGCAGACACACGAGGGTGATGTACGCCGCGCCAACCAAGGTAAGGCGGGTCATGACCTTATCGATGAAACGCGCGGTCTGCTCGCCAGGCCGGTAGCCTGGAATGAAGGCGCCACTCTTCTTCAGGTTGTCTGCTGTTTCCCGCGGGTTGAAAACGAGAGCGGTATAAAAGAAGCAGAAGAAAATGATCGCCGTCGCGTAAAGCAGCACATAGATGGGCTGCCCGGGTGACAGGGCGGCGCCGAGATCCTTGAGCCAGGACATGCCTTCGTGGCTGCCGAACCAACCAGCGATGGTCGCAGGAAAGAGGATGATGCTGGACGCGAAGATGGGAGGGATCACACCCGCCATGTTGAGTTTGAGCGGCAGGTGGGAACTCTGGCCACCGTAGACCTTGTTACCGACCTGGCGCTTGGCATAGTTGACCAGGATCTTGCGCTGGCCACGTTCGACAAATACGACCAGAGCGGTCACCAGAAGCGCGCCAACGAACAGCAACAGGACCAGGGGAATCGAGAAGGTACCGGTCCGTGTCAGTTCCAGCGTGCCACCAATGGCCTGCGGCAATCCTGCCGCGATACCCGCGAAGATGATGATGGAGATACCGTTGCCCAGTCCACGTTCGGTGATCTGCTCACCAAGCCACATCAGGAACATGGTTCCCGCGACCAGGGTGATCATGGTGGTCACCCGAAACATCATTCCGGGCTCGAGAACGAGGCCAGCCTGCCCTTCAAGGGCGATCGAGATGCCGATCGCCTGGAAGGTGGCAAGGATGACCGTGCCATAGCGTGTGTACTGCGTGATCTTGCGCCGACCGGCTTCGCCTTCTTTCTTGATTGCCTCGAGCTGAGGCGATACCACCGTCATCAACTGCATGATGATGGAGGCAGAGATGTAAGGCATGATGCCGAGGGCGAAGACGGTGAAACGAGACAGGGCGCCGCCAGAGAACATGTTGAACATGCCCAGGATGCCGCCCTGCTGACTGCGGAACAGTTGTTCCAGCGCCGCCGGATCGATGCCGGGTACGGGGATGTGCGCCCCGATCCGGTAAACGATCAGCGCACCCAGAAGAAACCACAGGCGACTTTTCAGGTCACCCATTTTTCCGGACATCTGAAGGAGATTGGCGGCGCCAGCCAAGATGGTTCCTTATATCAGGATTCGACGACGCTGCCGCCGGCAGCCTCGATTGCGGCGCGCGCGCCTTTCGTGGCTGCGATGCCGACAAGTTTGACCGCGCGGGTGATTTCGCCCGCGAGGATTACCTTCGCGCTGCGCGTCAGGTGCGGCACCAGACCCGCCTGCTTAAGAACGATCATGTCGACCTGATCGACCGGCAATGCCTCGACGTCGGACAGACGAACTTCGGCCTTGAACTGACGATCCAGGGAAATGAAGCCACGCTTGGGCAGCCGGCGAGCCAAGGGCATCTGACCGCCCTCGAAGCCGACCTTGTGGAAGCCACCTGCGCGTGACTTCTGGCCCTTGTGACCACGGCCGCCGGTCTTGCCCAGTCCAGAGCCGATGCCTCGACCCGGGCGCTTGCTGGAATGAGTACTACCCGCAGCGGGTTTGATAGTGTTGAGCTTCATCACGCAACCTCGAATTTCACCAGGTAGTTAACCCGGTTGATCATGCCGCGTACGGCAGGAGTGTCTTCCAGAACAACGCTCTGATGCATGCGCTTGAGCCCAAGACCGCGCACGCTGGCACGGTGGGACTGAAGCGTGCCGATCGGACTCCGAACCAGAGTCACCTTGACTTTGCCTTTGGTCTCGCTCATGACTTACTCCAGTATCTCGGCGATCGTCTTGCCACGCTTTGCGGCGATTTCGCTGGGGGTCATCATCTGGGAAAGACCATTCAGCGTGGCGCGGACGACGTTGTACGGGTTGGTGGAGCCCAGGCACTTGGCGAGCACGTTGTGCACGCCCATGACTTCGAAGACGGCACGCATGGCACCACCAGCGATGATGCCGGTACCTTCCGATGCAGGCTGTATCAACACGCGAGACGCGCCGTGGCGTCCGATAACCGCATGGTGGAAGGTGCCGTTCTTGAGCGATACCTTGACCATCTTGCGTCGGGCCTCGTCCATCGCCTTGGTCACGGCCACTGGCACCTCACGTGCCTTGCCCTTGCCCATGCCGACGCCGCCATCACCATCGCCGACCACGGTTAGCGCGGCGAAGCTGAGAATCCGGCCACCCTTCACCACCTTGGTGACACGGTTGACCGAAATCATCTTTTCCTGCAGGCCGTCTCCGCGATCTTCCTGCTGTTGCTGTTGGGGTTTCGCCATGATTCTCTCGCTTAAAACTGCAAGCCGCTTTCGCGGGCTGCTTCAGCCAGTGCCTTGACACGACCGTGGAATGCAAAACCTGCACGATCGAACGACACCTTCTCCAGACCAATTGCCTTGGCCTTTTCGGCGATGCGCTGACCGATCATCTTGGCGGCATCGACGTTGCCACCATTCTTGAGCTGGTCGCGCAGTTCCTTTTCCATGGAAGATGCGGACACCAGAACCTTGCCACCGGTTGCGTCGATGATCTGCGCGTAAATATGAGTGTTGCTGCGGTGGATGCAAAGACGGATCGCACCCAGCTCCGCGATCTTCGCGCGTGTTTTTCGAGCCCTGCGCAGGCGACGGAATTTCTTGTCCATTGCAATCGCTCCTGATTACTTCTTCTTGGTCTCTTTGCGGACAACCACTTCATCCGCATAGCGCACACCCTTGCCTTTGTAGGGCTCGGGCTTCCGGTAGGAACGAACATCGGCGGCGACCTGGCCGACCGCCTGCTTGTCCATTCCCTTGATCACGATCTCGGTCTGAGTGGGTGTTTCGACCTTGACGCCTTCGGGCATCATGTGCTCGACCGGATGAGAGAACCCAAGCGTGAGGTTGAGCTTGTTACCCTGCGCCTGGGCGCGGTAGCCCACGCCAACGAGCGTAAGCTTACGCTCGAAGCCCTTGGTCACACCCGTCACCATATTGGCAAGCAGGGCTCGCGTGGTGCCAGACATTGCATGCGCCTCCTTGGAGGCGCCGGTGCAGGAGACCTGTAGCGCACCATCGGTCTTTTCGACGCTGACATGCCGGTACAGCGACTGCGTCAGACTGCCCAGAGGCCCCTTGATGGTGATGGCGTCACCACCCAAGGAGACTTCAACACCCGCAGGCAGAGGAATAGGATTTTTAGCAACGCGCGACATCTTTTACCTCACGCCACAACGCAGAGGACTTCACCACCGACACCCAGAGAGCGCGCCTTGCGGTCAGTCATCACACCTTGAGAAGTGGACACGATCGCCACCCCCAGGCCATTCATAACTCGCGGCAGATCATCGCGGCCCTTGTAGATACGCAAACCAGGACGACTCACACGTTCGATTTTTTCGATGACGGGACGACCCGCGTAGTAACGCAGGGCCACCTCCATTTCCGGCAGGCCACCATTCTCATGGACCTGGAAACCATCGATATAGCCTTCATCCTTCAGAACCTGGGCAATTGCCTTTTTCAGGTTCGAAGCCGGCATCTTGACCGTGGCCTTCTCGACCATCTGACCATTACGGATCCGAGTCAGCATGTCGGCAATGGGATCACTCATACTCATATCTGCACCCCTTACCAGCTAGCCTTGACCACGCCGGGAATCTCACCCCGCATGGCGATCTCACGGATCTTGTTGCGGCACAGGCCGAACTTGCGGAATACACCACGCGGGCGACCAGTCAGCTGACAGCGGTTACGCAAGCGGCTCTCGCTGGCGTCACGCGGCAGTGCCTGCAACTTCAGACGCGCATCCATGCGCGCCTCATCGTCAGCGGCGGTATCGTTGATGATCGCCTTGAGCGCCATGCGCTTCGCGGCAAACTTCTTCACCGTGCGGCGACGCTTGTCTTCACGGTTGATCAGTGCGAGCTTGGCCATCGCAACCTCAATTCTTGAAAGGAAACTTGAA
>CAZONS010000108.1:0-10330 GCA_964581195.1 uncultured Thiobacillus sp.
AAACCGATGAGTTGTCCATGCACTACCAGCCCCAGATCGGCGCCGACGGTCGCATCCTCGGCGCCGAGGCGCTGATGCGCTGGAACTCGGCGGAGCTCGGGCGGGTGCCGCCGATGCGCTTCATTCCGGTGGCGGAAAAGAGCGGTCTGATCACCGCCCTCGGCAACTTCGCCCTGCGCGAGGCCTGCCGCCAGTGCGCGGCATGGCGCGCGACGATCGACCCCGATTTCCGTATCGCGGTCAATCTCTCCGCCGCCCAGTTCCGCAATGAAGCCCTCGCGGAAACGGTGGCGAGCGCCCTGCGCGAATTCAACCTTCCGGGGGGCGCCCTGGAACTGGAAATCACCGAAACCGTGGTGATGGATGACGTATCCAGCGGTCAGGCCACCCTGAAGTTGCTGAAGGATCAGGGCTGCCGGCTGGCCATCGACGACTTCGGCACCGGTTACTCCTCGCTGGCCTACCTCAAGCGCTTCCCGGTGGATGTGTTGAAGATCGACAAGTCATTCGTCGATGGTGTCGGCGCCGAAGTCGACGATACCGCCGTGGCCAAGGCGATCATCGGGCTGGCGCAAAGCCTGCGCCTGCAAGTGGTGGCCGAGGGTGTCGAAACGCGCGCGCAACTCGATTGCCTGACCAAGCTTGCCGGCAGCGAGGGCTTCATCGCCCAGGGCTATCTCTTCGCGCGGCCGATGCCGTCGGATGAGTTCGAACGCCGCGCGGCGACGGGATTCAGGTTGGATCCCGCAGGCTGATGACCGGCCAGCCACGCGCTTCGGCGTGTTGGCGCAGCGTGGCGTCCGGGTCCACCGCCACCGGGTGATGCACCCGCTCCAGCAGCGGCAGATCATTGAGCGAATCACTGTAGAACCAGCTCTGAGTCACATCCGTCCAGGACTTGCCCTGTTCCGCAAGCCACTGCTCCAGACGCGTGACCTTGCCCTCGCGGAAGGACGGCGTTCCCGCGACGCGGCCGCTGAATGCCCCATCCACCTGCTCCGGCTCCGTCGCGATCAGGTGCGGCACGCCGAGATGGCGGGCGATGGGCGCGGTGACGAAGCTGTTCGTCGCGGTGACGATCAGGCAGGTGTCGCCCGCGTGTCGTCGCAACAACGCCGATGTGCCGGGCGCGATCATGGGAATGACCTTGCCGGCCATGTATTCGCGGTGCCAGGCATCCAGTTGCGCGCGGGAGTGGCGTGACAACGGTTTCAGCTGGAAATCCAGGAACGCGTGGATGTCCAGGGTGCCTGCCTTGTACTGGTCGTAGAACTGCTGGTTGCGCGCTTCGTAGATCTCGCGGTCGAGCACGCCCTGGTCGATGAGGAACTGTGCCCATTCAAAGTCTGAATCGCCGGCCAGCAGGGTGTTGTCGAGGTCGAACAGAGCGAGTCGCATGGTGAATTAGCGTTTTCTAATAAAATCGCCGGCAAGTATAGCGGAGCCCCCCACATGAACATCATCTCCAGCAGCATCCCCTCGCACTGGCACTGGCTGCTTTGGCTGACCAGCGCGGTGATCGGCGGTCTCGTCGCCTGGCGCGCGCGCTGGGCCATGCTGAAGGACCCGCGCAATCTCAACATCTTCCTCGGGGCCACCGTCGCCGTGCTGGCGCTGTGGCTGATCAAGACCGGCATCAAGCCCGGTCTGAATTTCCATCTGCTCGGCGCCACCGTGCTGACCCTGATGTTCCGCCCCCTGTTCGCCCTGCTCGGTCTGAGCCTGGTGATCGCCATCATCACCTTATGGCATGGCCAGTACGCCGCCTTCGCCGCCAACCTGCTGATCATGGGCGTGCTGCCGGTGGCGGTGAGCTGGGGCATCTACCGTGTCGTCGACCGCTACCTGCCCAACCATCTGTTCATCTACGTTTTTCTCAACGCCTTCTTCGGCGCCGCGGTCGCGATTTCCTGTGTCGGTCTGGCCTCCACCGGCTTCGCCGCGCTGGCCGGCATCTACGCCATGCCCTACCTGCTGGCGGAATATCTGCCCTACTACCTGCTCATGGCCTGGGCCGAGGCCTTCACCACCGGCATGGTGGTGACCATGATGGTGGTCTACAAACCCGAATGGGTCGCCACCTTCGACGACAAGCGTTATCTCGACGGCAAATAGGCGGAGCCAGGGCGCGGGCTTACGACCAGGCCTTCGCCGTGACGGGACCCGGCGCGCAGTCCGGTCGATTATCCGGCTCCGGCTCCGGCGCGGGCGGGTCGCGGGGGAGGGGCGCCGGGATCATGTACGGAGCAAAACAGGCGACACGATCGCGACCGGCCTGCTTGGCCGCGTAGAGCGCGATATCGGCTTCGGCCAGAAGCTTTTTCAGGGTGCGCTCGCTCGCGGCGGGGCAGAGGGCGTAGCCGACGCTGACGGTGACCCGGAACGCGCCATGTTCAATGCGCAACGGTGTGGAGGCGATGGTTTCGCGCAGGGATTCGGCCAGCCTGTGGGCGCCCTCGGCATGGGTGTCCGGCGCGATGACACAGAATTCCTCGCCACCATAGCGGCCGAGGATATCCTGTCCCCGCAACCTGCCCATCAGCCGTTCGGCCACCTTGCGCAACACCTCATCGCCGGTCGGGTGTCCATGGATGTCGTTGATGCGCTTGAAGTGATCCACATCGATCATCAGCAGGGCGAGGGGCAAGCCACCGCGCCGGGCCAGAGCGTGCTCCGCCTGCTCGATCAGGGCGCGGCGATTCGGCACGCGAGTCAGGCTGTCGGTCATGGCCATGTGCAGGATCTCGCGATCCCCGCGCTCCTTGATCATGAGCAGAAAGCCGAAGGTCCCGAGCAGGGCGGTGGCCATGATGGCGAGAAACGCGAAGATCTGCACCGGGTGAGGGGCGACACTGTCCTGGGGTTGCGCCAGTGCCTGGTGGCCGAACAGCGCAGCGCCGGCGCGCAGAGCCAGCACCAGGAGAATCAGGATGACCCCGACGAAGAGCAAGCGCCAGGCCTGGCCGACCCGGGTTTCCGGGTCGGCGAGCAGGGCGCGGCCGATCAGCATGACCTGGAAGCCGAAAATCAGCCCGCCCCAGACGAAACGGCCGCGCAGGTCGTCGATCAGGACGGCGGCCATCAGCGTGGCCAGCACGAGCGGAACGACATACTGCCAGGCCGGCGCGCGCCGGTGCTGGAACTCACAGATGGCGGCCAGAATGAGAGCATGGGCGCCAGCCTTGATCAGGTTGGCGAGAACGATGGTGTAGACATCCGGAATGGTGCCGCGCGCGGCGACCATGACCCAGGTCAGGGTCTCCAGCAGCATCGCCGCCGCCCATTTGCCCATGCCGTCCCGCCTGCCGTCACGGTTGCCCACCATGGCGACCAGCAGGCTCAACATCGCCATGGCGTTGGCGACGACCAGGGCAAACAGCAGGGTAGTGGGGTCCAGGTTCATGGCGTCGGCCGGGTATCGATGCCCGGAGTATGACTGGATTCCGTCACCGGCTGATCGGCTTGTAGCGAATCCGCTTCGGCTTGGCGCCTTCCTCGCCCAGGTGCTTCTACTTGTCCGCCTCGTTCGCCGGCAGTGAGGTTGCCGATGACGGTAACCCTGGGCGGCAGGCGCAGGGCATGAATCCCTTCCCGCGCGCTGGTTGTAATGTTGGTCGTTGCTGAAAACATCTAGTAACCGGCTCGGATAATTTTCAGATTGCTATCCAAGCCGACTAGCCTGCGCCGCCACATGCCCCGCCAGCGAGCTGACGAATGTTTTCAGGCTGGTCATATCCGACAGGTCCGAGTACTGCCCGTTTGTACTCGCACCCCGGGGTGAAGCAATCACGGCGGCGGAGGAATACAACTGTTCCTGCATCAGACGTTGGCAAAGCACGTCGTAGCGCTTCAGATAGGATGCATTCTGGAATTCGGCGGAAACGGGAAAATGAGGTGATTTATCTTTGACCGGCGAACGCGACTTCGGCGCATCCTCGACCAGCATCAGCCAGCCGGTGAAGGGGCGTGGCTGCTTTCCGAAAGCGCCTTCGCGGTAAGCCGTACAGAAATCATGTGCCGTGCCGATGGACTCTTCCGCCCGGTTGTTGAAATTGTTGCCGAAGGAAGGGCCAACATGGCTTTTCAGTTCGATGGCCGCGATCAACTCCCCTTGATGAATCACCAGCAAATCCCAAAGCTTGGTCGGGCGAAAATAGCCCGGCAGCGTCAACACCGCGCGCTCAAGATGGATTTCCGCATGCGCCAGGCCATTGGCCCGAACGATGTCGGTGACCAGCGAAACAAAGCCGTCCATGTTTTTGCCGGAGGTTACGCCGGCGCGCTCGCCCTGGTCTCTTTTCCCCGAAGCTGCCTGCTTCTTGCTCGCATCGTCCCGACTCTTCCAGAACCCGCGAATGGCCTTGCGAGCCTTGTTTTCGTACTGAACCAGATCGAGTGCCATTCAAGCTCCATTGCCGCCCAGTGCGGCGCGTTCATCGGAAGTCAGACCGTACAAAGTAAAAACCGCCCGATTGCAGGCGTCGAGATCGCGCCGGATGGCGGCATCGCGCAGCGCCTCGCGCAAGGCATCCGGCACATCGCGCCACTGCGGCAAGCGGATACGGCGCAGATACTGGGCCTGGAAGCGCAGGAAGCCGCCGCGCATTTTCGTGGAGTAGGTGGCCACGAACAAACGGCTGATGCTGGAAAGCAGCACCGCTTGCAAGGCACGCAAATCCCAGGTGTCGGAGGTCACGTAGTACAGGTTGTGATGCGGATATAACTCGCCCGGTTCGTAAACGATGTGCGCCTCGCCCTTGATGTCCGGTATCAACAGCTTCGGCTTGTCGCGCAACGCGGGGAATATCCGGTCTATGGTGCGATACCAACCCGAAGGGTTTTTCTGCGCGCAATGGCGCCGGGAAATCAGCGCCTTGTGTTGCTCCAAATAACGCCCCAGGCGCGGATACGCCGCGAGATCGACCAAGGCATCGCCATGGCCGAAGGGGTTGATCACGCCCTGTCCGCGCCATAGAACCTCGCCGGACTGGATATCCCGCGTGGTCGCCAACGGCAGCTTGCATTCAGGCTCCACATCCAGCGCGGCATAGTCTCCGATGAATACCTTGTCCGCCCCGGTCGCCACGCCGATGCCCACTTTGCAACCCGTCTCTTCTAGCAAGGGAAACTGCTGTTCAAGACGGCGCAGCAGGGCCAGTTGGTCACTGGATTCGATCAGCCAGGGCGACTCGCCCGAGGCCACGTCATGCATCTCGTGTACCTCGCTGCCTTCCCCCAGAGGCAATGCCGCATCCAGTGATACAGCCAGCTTTGCTAGCGACACCGCGCTGATTTCCGGGCAATGGGCAATGCGCGTCGGGCCACTCGGTTCGCGACTGATCACCGTAATTGCCGGGTAGGCGGCAACCTCCTGATGGAAGGCATCGCTACCGGTCATATCCACGTAAACCTTCAGGTGATACTGATCGGCCACCAGCTTGCGCAACGGCGCGCCATAGCGGTTCTTCATCCAGCGATCCGCGCAGATGAAGCCCAGCGCGCCGTCCGGCGCTAGGAGGCACAGGGAACGTTCGATGAATGGAATGTATAGGTCGGCGCGATCGTAGATCGTTGCATAGCGCGCGCGGTACTCGCGCATCAACGCCTCGGGAATCAGTTCCTGCCGCACATAGGGCGGATTGCCGACCACAAAATCGAACCGGCCCTCCAGCGGCGCGAGCAGGAAATCGCCCTGCGCCAGCCAAACATCGGCAAGCTGGTTCGCCACCGGTCCACTGACATCTGAAGTCTTCAGGTATTCGACCAAGGCGCGCCGCGTGGTCTGGAAGGTATCGCGATGCAACTCCACCGCGCGAATTGCATCCTTCAGGGCGTCGAACATCGAGCCGTCACTGCCATGAATGTGCCAAGCCGCCAGCAGCCGTTCCACGGTTGGCAACAGAAAATCGCCACCGCCGAACGAAGGCTCCAGCAGCCGCTTTTCATGCAATGGCTTGTCCGGCGTGTAGCCTGTCAGATCGAGGATGAAATCAACTACCTCTCGGCGGGTAAATACCGCACCGCGTGCTTCGATATTGCCTTGGGTTGCCAAGGCCTCGACGGCAGCAAGTGCAGCCAAGGAGGCGGGCGGTAGGGTGTTGGCAAAGATGTCGAGGTTTAGTTGCATTAATTGTGGTTGGAATTAAAGAAATAAATTCGAGACGGCTGACTTTAACTTCCGGTCTGTCACGATTGTTCCAATTAGGCTTCCTTGTGCCTAGCGAACTGGATTCCAAGGTGTTTAAGCTGCTCGATGAGATATTCTTCGCAATCGCAATCATACTCTTCAAGATATTTGACTACATCAAGATTCCAAAACTCTCGAACTAGGGGCTCTACTACCTGAAAAACAAATAAAATAGTCTCGGTACTAAGATCGGCATTCGAAACAGAAAAATGGGTAATCGCATTTCGAAGTTTACCGAAGGTTTTAAAGCGTTCGATGTTATAAATACGATAACCTGTGGCTGCCCAAAGTGCATCTGGAAGATCGTTGTACATCACTGTGCGCCCATCGTTTAACAGTGCATCGATGTCGAGTTTTTTATCTCCTTGGCCTTTTGGTTTCGGAAGTTTCTCGAAAATTAGCAAGGGATGTTCTTCCGCAATTATTGCTTTGATCAGTAACTCCGCTGCATGTGCGCAACGGACAACCCCCATCGCATGTGCATACGGGTTCGTCATTTCACTAAAAACGACGTCTACAATTGCGCGCCCAAATACGTGAAGGCCAAATTCCTCCATATGGCTGACAATTTTTCGTGTGTCTGGATGCATTGGCTTTAGGCTACTTGGGTACTAGCACGAGAATCAGCTCGTCCGCATGATGTCGAGCTGAACGCAAACCTTCTTCATTGCGCTGAGCATTACCAGTTCCGCCCATCGTGCTGAACTTGCTCTTCACGATCTTTTCTTTAACCCGAAAGTAGCGGCCTGATATTTCCCGAACTGATTCACCCGACAAGCCGTTTGAGCACTCATGATCCGGGAAGGTAAGGATGGCCCGAGCACCACGTGAGGAAATCTTTCTGAGCAAATCATCGAGTGCCGAATTGGATTCAGTGGTCACACTATAGCTAGAACGCGGTCGAAGTGTAGGAGCTGGGTAACGCCCCACACCCGAAACTTCTCCGCAGGAACCTTGCGAGATAGTTTCGAGTACGTGATAAAAACGACTGTAGTGAACACCTGAATAAGGTGGATCAAGAAAGACGAGATCCCCCTCGATAAGCTCCTCAGCCGCATCATTTGCATCAGCCACTCGCGAGTTGCCTATGCACTTTGCAAATTGACCAGCCAAAAATTCAAATCCAGTACGTACCCTAGTTGAAATATCTCTCTTCCATGCATCAGCAAGAAAGCGCTTAGCCGTGATGGTTGGTTGAAATGGCTGAGCAGTATGGCCGGGTGCCGCTGCACACTGACTCGCCGCTTGGATAAGCGCAGCCAGTGCGACTGTTCTTGCTGGTTCGGCTGAGGGGAGCTTCGCGCGAAGTGCATCAATCCAGACGGCTTGTTGCGGACTGAAATAATGTCCGCCATAGGCCTTTGTGATAGGCAAATAATTCTGGTCTTTGCACCATGAACGATATTCAGCTACTAATTCCTTTGTGATATTGCTGGGCTTCGGTAAATCCAATTCAATGACGAAGCCCTCTGCGCGTTTATACCAACGCTCGTAGGTCGGCTTCCAATCTAATTGCGAATTACGGCCAATAATCGCATTCGCCAAGACCGCACTGTAACTTTGCAGATCGAATGCCAACACTGGAAGATTGAAGCGGCAACCAACATGGGTGGACACTGCCGCTGATCCAGCAAACAGATCCACAAACCGTTTGGCCGATGGTACTTGCACATCAATCAACTCGCCGAGACCATTGCCAAGCAAGGCACGTTTTGAACCCATGTACTTCATGTGACAGCTCCACATGCAATACAAATGTAAAAATATTTATCCAACCTATCCACCAATCGACTTGATCAGAATGTCATACAAGCGCGCCTCACCACTGGTTCCTGGGGGAAACGTATCTGTATTGAAATCTTCATCCTTCATGTCAATACGGTCAAAATATGTCTGAAATGCATCCATACTAGGTACGCTCCCGTTTTCTATCTCTGACTGCTGAAGATATACTGGCCGCAAAAAACGCATCAAAGCTTTGAACCCATTGGTCTTCGGCAAAACGTTTCCTTGCCGATCCAAAGCATCCCAAGCTTCTGGCCACTTCGCCTTTACTGCCTTGAAATAATTAATGATGATCTGCGCAATTTCCGTGTCTCTCTTGTCGAGCCACATATTCCGAAATATCAACTTATTAAGTTCTTGTGCATCAGCCATCTTAGGGAACATCCGCTTAATAAACGTATTTCTATCCTCCGATGGATTGGTTGAAATATATTTCATCAAGGATTCAACAAGGGCAGCTTGTGTCAAAACCTCTTTGTCCCTATTTGGTGTTGCTGTTCCAAGTCGCTTAATTCTTTTATTAAATGGACTGTCGTCATAACGATCAAGTGCAACAGCTATGTCATGACAGGTTTTCTGAGGGCTTCTAGTGTTCTCATACGAGTAGAGATCATAAACCAAGCTGCGATTTACCTTTGTTTGCGCCAAGTTTACTGTAGCAAATACATTTGCCTGGGTTGCCAAATCAGCACCAACAAAGATTGAAACGTTTATTTGAAATGGCTCTTCATTCTTGTAGTGTCTTAGCCCCTCTATTCGATGCTGACCATCAATAATCTTTGCAACTTCATCCATTTCTTGCCCTTGGAGGGAGGTAATGGTTAATTTGCGACTTTCTGAATTCCATTCAATATTTTCTTGATCTACTGACAAAATTATTGACGTCGGGAAAGTGGCATCTATGTTGTTAACATAGCCTGACAATTCCTTTACACGGGATTTAGTCAGCTTGCGCTGAATTCCCATGTAGTCGTCCAGCTCTGTTTCCATTCTTCTAATATCTGCATAGGCAATTGAGAGTAGATCAGAATGCGAAATGACACCTATATAGAATGCTCCTATCGGTTGAGTAATTAGCAAGGCTGGAAATATCACTGAGGCGGTCATTATTTCCCTCCTTGCAAAGCATTAAGTACCGTATTTCCACTAGCTGATGATGGCTCGTAGCTTTCTATAAATCGTGTATATACAGTCGCGCTGAACCATAAAATCATTGAGACACAATACATCAGCAGAAAGCTAAGATCTAATGTTTCTTGAGGGCCCGTTACGGTTAGTTTGGCTTGCTGAAAAGCAAATGCGGACAAGGGGAGAATAATGAAAAGTGCCATTAAATTTAGACCTGTGAATATTCTGTGCGCTTCCCTGAAGTAAGCCATAAGAGCCCAGACAACGGGGGCGACTATTGCGGATACGTATATAAATATCTCCCCGCCGTTTAGAAGCCCTAGCAACACATGCTTCCAACCATCTGGGTTATTGGAGTGAAGTGACTGCCAAAGAAGAAATCCCATTGGCATATTGGAAATAACCCATACGACAGATGTTTCTATAGCGGCCGCGGAGAAATGCTCACCTTTGGCTCCAATACGAACTAGGTGATATATAAATAGCATGAACACGCAAAAAAGAAACCATAGCGCAAATGTCATATTTCCCACCTCCCTCTTACAGTTGCTATTGCAGCCAATTCAAAATGTTCTAGTAAATTTTCTCTGCTAGCTATTTCAGTTACCGGCTGATCGGCTTATACCGAATTCTCTTAGGCTTCGCGCCCTCTTCACCCAAGCGCTTCTTCTTGTCTGCCTCGTATTCCTGATAGTTGCCGGCGAAGAATTCCCAGTGCGAATCGCCTTCGCAGGCCAGGATGTGGGTGGCGATGCGGTCGAGGAACCAGCGGTCGTGGGAGATCACCAGGACGCAGCCGGCGAATTCCAGCAGGGCGTCTTCCAGGGCGCGCAGGGTTTCCACGTCGAGGTCGTTGGAGGGTTCGTCGAGGAGCAGCACGTTGCCGCCCTGGATCAGGGTCTTGGCCAGGTGTAACCGCCCGCGTTCGCCGCCGGAGAGGTTGCCGACGATCTTGCCCTGGTCGCCGCCCTTGAAGTTGAAGCGGCCGAGGTAGGCGCGCGCGGGCATCTCGAAGCGGCCGACGGTGAGGATGTCGGCGCCGTCGGCGACGGCGTCGAACACGGTCTTGTCGTCGGGCAGGCCCTCGCGCGACTGGTCGACCGAGGCGACCTTGACGGAGGGGCCGATGTCGATGGCGCCGCTGTCCGGCTGTTCCTTGCCCTGGATCATGCGGAACAGGGTGGATTTGCCGGCGCCGTTGGGGCCGATGATGCCGACGATGGCGCCGGG
>CAZONS010000109.1:0-10312 GCA_964581195.1 uncultured Thiobacillus sp.
CCACCGACCCGCTCTGGTATCTGGATGCCGGCGGTGAGGCCGGGCCGCTGGATTGTGGCGCCCACGCGGCCCTGTTGCGCAGGCTGCTGGACCTGCCCGCCCTCGGCCGCGGCGACCTGCCGGTGGTGGCGGAACTGCTGGCGGAGGCGGCGCCCGATCTGCCCCGACCGACGGAGGACGCCGCCCTCGCCGTGCTTGAAGGCCCGCCCGTGCCGGTACTGAAACTGGCCAGCCATGCCTTCACCTATTGGAGCGCGCATCGCGGCTACCCCGTTCACCAGGACTACCGGGGCCGGCTCTACGATTACGCCAGCCTCGCCTTCCGTTATGGCGACCAGGGCATCGAAATGCAGCCGGGCGACGGCAAGCACTACGTCACCCTGGCCGATGGCCAGGCCGCCCGCGTCAACCGCGACCCGGACGCGGAAACGGCGCGCCTGGGGGAGTTGCTGAAACTGGGCTTCGCCCCCGTGCCCACCCGCGTATTCACTTATGCCGGCGCCTCGGTGGGCGGCAAGCTGGGCCTGGAGAGCGAGGCCGCCTGGGAGCGCTTCTTCGCCGATATCGCCCCGCGCCTGGCCGCCGCCGGCTGGGTGATGGAATACCCGCGCGATTTCCGTCACCACATCCTGGAAGCGGAAAGCTGGGACGCGGAACTGGAAGCGGAAGGCAACGGCTGGTTCAAGCTGGACCTGGGCATTCTGGTCGACGGCCGGCGCCTGGCCCTGGCGCCGCTGCTGTCCAACCTGTTCCAGCGCGAGCCGCGCTGGCTGGACGCGGCGAAATTGAAGCGCATCACGAATGACGAGGCGGTGATCCTGCACACCCCGACGGGCGACCGGGTGCGGGTGGCGGCGGAGCGGATCAAGCCCCTGGCCGCGACCCTCATCGACCTGTTCGACGCCCTGCCCGCCGGCGGCGAGCTTCGGGTTTCCGCCCTCGACGCGCCGCGCCTGGACTTCCTGAGCGACAAAACCCGTTGGCAATTCAAGGGCGAGGACGAGATTTTCCAAATGGCGCGGCGCCTGAAGCAGGCGCAAGGCATCAAGACCGTGGCGGTGCCGGAAGGCTTCACGCTCGACCTGCGCCCCTACCAACGGGAAGGACTGGCCTGGCTGCAATTCCTGCGCGAACAGAATCTGGCCGGCATCCTGGCCGACGACATGGGCCTGGGCAAGACCGCGCAGACCCTGGCCCACCTGCTGGCCGAGAAGCGGGCCGGCCGCCTCGACCAACCGGCCCTGGTGGTGCTGCCCACCTCCCTGATCTTCAACTGGAAGCGCGAGGCCGAACGTTGCGCGCCCGACCTGCGCGTGTTGAGCCTGCACGGCCCGGCGCGCGCGGAGGCTTTCCCGTTGATCCCGCAACACGACATCTGCCTCACCACCTACCCTCTGCTCTGGCGCGACGAGGAAGCCCTGGCGCGCCACGGCTACAGTTTCCTGATCCTGGACGAGGCGCAGACGGTGAAGAACGCCCGCGCCCGCGCCGCCGGCGTGGTGCGCCGGCTCCAGGCGCGGCACCGCCTCTGCCTCACCGGCACGCCGCTGGAAAACCACCTGGGTGAGTTGTGGGCGCAGTTCGACTTCCTCCTGCCCGGCTTTCTCGGCGACGGCAAACAGTTCACCAGCACCTGGCGCACGCCCATCGAAAAACGCGGCGACCCGTTGCGCCGCGATCTGCTGGCGCGCCGCGTCGCCCCCTTCATCCTGCGCCGCAAGAAGGAGGAGGTGGCGAAGGAACTGCCGGCGAAAACCCTCATCGTGCGCAGCGTCGAACTGGAAGGCGGCCAACGCGACCTGTACGAAACGGTGCGGGCGGCGATGGACGCCAGGGTGAAGGAAGAAATCGCCAGCAAAGGCTTCAACCGCAGCCAGATCGTCATCCTCGACGCCCTGTTGAAACTGCGTCAGGTCTGTTGCGACCCGCGCCTGCTGAAAACCATCCAGGCGGCGACCAAGGTCAAGGAGCGCGCCAAGCTGGAACTGCTGATGGACATGCTGCCGGAACTGGTGGAGGAAGGCCGCCGCGTGCTGGTGTTCTCCCAGTTCACCTCCATGCTCGCCCTGATCGCCGAGGAACTGGATCGGGCCGGCATCGCCCACGTCAGCCTCACCGGCGACACGACGAACCGCGAGGAAGTCATCGGCCGCTTCCAGGATGGCGGCGTGCCGGTGTTCCTCATCAGCCTGAAGGCCGGCGGCGTCGGCCTCAACCTCACCACGGCGGATACCGTGATCCACTTCGACCCCTGGTGGAATCCGGCGGCGGAAAACCAGGCCACCGACCGCGCCCATCGCATCGGCCAGAAGAACAAGGTATTCGTCTACAAACTGGTGGCGGCGGGCAGCATCGAGGAACGCATCGTCGCCCTCCAGGAAAAGAAAGCCGCCCTGGCGGAAGGCGTGTTGTCCGAGGACGCGGCGGCCATGAGCAAGTTTGGCGAGGAAGACCTCCGCGCCCTGCTCGCGCCGCTGCCGGGAAAATGAGGGCGAGCCCGAATTCCGTAGGGTGCGCCATGCGCACCGCTCGATGCCTCATGGTGCGCGCGGCGCACCCTACCCATGGCGTGCCGGCAGAAATGCCGGAGTTACAGCGGAGCCGCCCATGCTCACCTTGATCCTCGGCGGCGCCCGTTCGGGAAAAAGCCGCCATGCCCAGACCCTGGCCGAGCGAAGCGGCCTGCCGGTGACCGTCATCGCCACCGGCCAGGCGCGCGATGCCGAGATGGCGGCACGCATCGCCCGCCACCAGGCGGAACGGCCCGCGCACTGGCGCACCGTGGAACAGCCGCTGCATCTTGCCGAGGCACTGCGTCAGACCGCCGGAAGCATCGTGCTGGTGGATTGCCTGACCCTGTGGCTAATGAATCTGCTGGAAGCGGGCGAAACGGTGTTCGCGCGCGAACGCGCCGCCCTGCTGGCCACGCTGCCGACGCTGTCTGGCGACATCCTGCTGGTCTCCAACGAAATCGGCCTCGGCGTGATTCCGCTGGGCGAACTCAGCCGCCGCTTCGTGGACGAAGCCGGTTGGCTGAACCAGGACATCGCCCGTCTGTGCGGCAACGTCACCTTCGTCGCCGCGGGGTTGCCGTTGGCGCTTAAACCCGTGAAGCCGTAGGTCGGGTTAGGCGCGTCTTTTCGCGCCGTAACCCGACGGCAACGCTGCCATGTCGGGTTACGCCGACATGAAGACGTCGGCTAACCCGACCTACGAGCTGACATTGAAATGAATGTAGCGTCGGCGAGTTGCTGACGTTTATTGAGGAATTCACATGACGCATTGGTGGCAACAACCCGCCCACCCCCTGAACACGACCACCGCCACCGCCGCCCGACTGCGCCAGGACAGCCTGACCAAGCCGCCCGGCAGCCTCGGCCGTCTGGAGTGGGTCGCGGTCGAGCTTGCCGCCCTGCAAGGCCGAGAGGCGCCGCGCATCGCGCAACCCTGGATCTCGATCTTCGCGGCCGACCACGGCGTCGTGGCGGAAGGCGTCTCGGCGTTCCCGCAAGCCGTCACGCAGCAGATGCTGGCCAACTTCGTCAACGGCGGCGCGGCCATTTCCGTGCTGGCGCGCGCGAACGGCGCCCACCTGGAAGTGGTCGATGCCGGCACCTTGAGCCCGGCGCCCATGCCCGGCGTGTTGTGGGCCAAGGCTGGCGACGGCAGCGCCAACTTCATCCGGGAGCCGGCGATGAGCGAGACGCAACTGGCGCATTGCCTCGACCTCGGCCGCGACGCGGTGGCACGGGCGCTCGGCGCCGGCTGCGACCTGTTCATCGGCGGCGAGATGGGCATCGGCAACACCACCGCGGCGGCGGCCCTGGCCTGCGCGCTGCTGGGGCTGCCGGGAAGGGAACTGGCGGGGCCGGGCACCGGGCTGGATGGCGCGGGGGTGAACCACAAGGCGGAAGTGATCGACAAGGCGCTGGCGCTGCACGGTTTCGAACAAATCCCCCCTGGCTCCCCTTTGCCAAAGGGGGGGGCTGAAAACATTGCCCACGCCGCCCTGCGCCGCCTCGGCGGCTTCGAGATCGCGGCCCTGGCCGGCGCCTATATCGCTTGCGCGCAACGCGGCCTGCCGGTTCTGGTGGACGGCTTCATCACCACGGCGGCGGCCCTGGCGGCGTGTCGGATGAATCCGGGAACGCGCGACTGGTTGCTGTTCGCCCACACCTCGGCGGAACCCGGCCATGCCCGCCTGCTCGCCGAATTGGAGGCCGAACCCCTGCTGCATCTGGACATGCGACTGGGCGAGGCCAGTGGCGCGGCGACGGCGCTGCCGCTGCTGCGTCTGGCCTGTGAACTGCATGGCGGCATGGCGACCTTCGCGGAAGCCGGGGTGAGCGCGGGAGAAAGCCTTGGCGATTGAGGGCGCCACCGTCGTCACCGTGCTGCGCCACGGCGCGGTGCAAGGGCGGCCTTTCGTCTACCGCGGGCGGCAGGACGATCCCCTGTCCGATCTCGGCTGGAAGCAGATGGCGCGCGCCGTGCAAGCGGGCTTGCCCGCGATCGACGTCATTGCCAGCTCCCCCGCGCGACGCTGCCGAGCGTTCGCGCGACATCTGGCTGAACGCCACGGCGCGCCGCTGCATATTTCCCCCGCTTTCCAGGAGATGGCCTTCGGTGAATGGGAAGGGTTGACGCCGGAAGAAGCGGCGCGGCGCGATCCGCTCGAACATGCGGCGTTCAGCGCCGCCGCCGGCGCGGTGGCGGCGCCGGGTGGCGAGACGCTGGACGAACTCCGCCAGCGCGTCCGCGCCGGCTGGGAGGCATGGCTGGCCGAGGCGCGTGGCGGCCAGCGCCTGCTGGTGACCCATGCCGGCGTGATGCGCGCGTTGCTGATCGAACTGCTCGGCCTGCCCACCTCGCATGTGTACCGAATCGCGTTGCCAGAGGCCGCACATTTCCGGGTTTCGATCCTGGCGGGTGAGGCGCCCGTTCTGTTGTCGTTGAATTCATGCGCGGCCTGATCCTCGCCCTGCAGTTCCTCACCCGGCTGCCGACGCCGGCGCTGGCCGACTTCAAGCCGGACGATCTGGCGCGCGCCGCGATCTGGTTCCCCCTGGTCGGTCTGCTGCTCGGCGCGCTGATCGCGGCGGCGGTATGGCTGGGCGCGCGTGTCGACCCCTGGCTGGGCGCCCTGCTCGGCCTGCTGGCCTGGGTCGGCCTGACCGGGGCGCTGCACCTGGATGGCCTGGCCGACCTCGCCGATGCCCTCGGCGCCGCGCATGGCAACAAGGACCGGCTGCTGACGGTGCTGGCCGATCCGCATGTCGGCGTGTTCGGCGTCACCGCGCTGGTCGCGCAACTCCTGAGCAAACTGGTGTTGCTGATGCTGCTCGCCCAGACCGGGACGTTCTGGCCGCTCGTCCTGATCCCCGCCTGGGCGCGCCTGGGCCCCCTGCTCTGGACGCGCCTGCCTTCGATCAAGCCGGGCATGGGCGAGCGCTTCGCCTGGCGGGTCGGCAATCCCGGCATCGGCCTCTGGCTGCTCGCCCTGGCCGCCGCCAGCCTGCCGTCGCCGGCGCTGCTCACCGCCTCCTTGCTGCTTCTGGGCTGGCGCGCCTATCTCAGGGCGCGCCTCGGCGGCATGACCGGCGATGCGCTGGGCGCGGGCGTGGAGTGGGTGGAAAGCGGATTGCTGCTGGTACTGGTGCTGGCGGCATAGCGCGGTCATCCCGTCCCGCGTGCTTGCGCCGCTACCCGCATTTCCGCGCCCGCTTGGCCTCGTACATGCGGCAATCCGCCTTCTTGAGCAGCGACTCCAGGGTCGTTCCATCACGCGGATAAAGGGCGTAGCCGATGCTGCACGCGGGCAACAGCTGGACGCCTTCGAATTCCAGTGGCCGACTGACTTCCTCTTCCACCTTGGCGCACAGCGGCGGGCATTCGCTGGTCTCCTGGACGCCGACGAACAGGAGGGCGAATTCGTCGCCGCCGAGACGCGCCACCGTGTCGGATCGCCGCATCACGCCATGCAGCCGCTCCGCCACCGCCTTGAGCAGCGCATCCCCCGCCGCGTGGCCGTGCACATCGTTGACCTGCTTGAAGTCATCCAGGTCGACATACATGACGGCGAGAGAAAACGACTCCTGCTCCGCGTGCACCATGGCTTCCGTCAGTCGCTGGTAGAACAGCGCCCGGTTCGCCAGGTTGGTCAGCGGATCGTGCGTGGCCTGGTGCTCCAGCCGGTGTCCGGCCAGTTCCAGTTGATGCATCTGCTCGAAGATGGTTTCGGCATGCCGGCGCAACAGCCTGCGCGTGGTTTCGGAAATCAGGATCGCCAGCAGGATCAGCAGGCTTCCCAGCCCGAGGTGGAGGCTGATGGCGTTCTGGGTGGCCTGCCGCGTCCGCTCCAGCGCGGCGCGTATGAGGTCGCGCTCATACCCGCGCAGGGCATCCACGATCTCGGTGTATTCCAGATTGAGCGGGCGCAGGTCGGCGGCCAGCCGCGACCGTGCCGCCTCCATCTCGCCGCGCGCGGCGAGGTCGCTGATCAATTCCTGTTGCTCGATGATCTGCTGCACCAGCTGGTCCTGCTGGGTCAGGTTGTCGCGCTCGAACGCGTCCAGCGGCATCTCCTTCAGCCTGCTGCGCGCCAGACCCACCTGGTAACCCCAGCGGATGTATTGCTGGAAGTTCTCGTCGCGCTCGAAGGCATCGCGCGCCAGGGCCTGGTAGACCAGGGCGCTGTGGCGGTTGTAGGAAGCCTCCTGCAGGTCCGTCGCCAGCTGGATCTTGAGGTTGCGCAGCTCGACGATGTCGCGCATCCGCTCCTTGAGGTCGCCGATCTGCCAGATCGCATGCCCGATCAGCCCCGCCATCAGCACGATGAGCAGCGCGAAGCCGGCCATCAGCTGGCGGCTCATGCGGCGGGGCAAGTGATGCGTCATCTGCGACAGCTCTCTTTGTGTGGAGGGCAAGCGCTATCGGTCATGACCGCGAAAACTTGAGTCATCCAGATGTACTGTCGCCACGCGGGTACACCCTTACAATCGCGCATCACGTTTCCCGCCCGCTAGCCATGCCCGACTTCCACGCCGTCATCCCCGCCCGCCACGCATCCACCCGGCTGCCCGGCAAGCCGCTCGCCGACATCCATGGCAAACCGATGGTGGTGCGCGTGGCCGAGCGCGCCGCCGCCAGTGGCGCCGCCGGAGTATGGGTGGCGACCGATCACGGCGCTGTCGCCGAGGCGGTCCGCGACCACGGCTTTCAGGCGGTGATGACCTCTCCGGACTGCGCCTCCGGCAGCGACCGCCTGGCGCAGGTGGCCGAGCAACTCGGCTGGCCGGACGACACCGTGGTGGTCAACGTCCAGGGGGACGAGCCGCTGATCGACCCGAGCCTGATCCGCGCCGTCGCCCTGGCCCTGTTCGCGCATCCGGATGCCGCCATGGCCACCGTCAGCCACCGCATCCACGACGTGGCCGAGGTGTTCAATCCCAACGTGGTGAAGGTGGTCACCGACAAGGCGGGCTACGCCCTCTACTTCTCGCGCGCGCCCATCCCCTGGGCGCGCGACGCCTGGTCGGAAGCCACGCCGCGCGCGCTCCCGGACGATCTGCCCGTATCCCGCCACATCGGCCTCTATGCCTACCGCGTCGGCTTCCTCAAGACCTACCCGACGCTGCCGCGTCCGGCCATGGAGACTTGCGAATCCCTGGAACAACTGCGCGCCCTCTGGCACGGCCATCGCATCATGGTCATCGAGAGCGCGGGGGCCATGCCGCCAGGCGTGGACACGCGGGAGGATCTGGAAAAAGTGCGCGCGCTGTTCGCCGCCGGAACCAAACCCTGACGCGACGCGTCTAGCCGCTTCGGCCGACCCGGCCGCACCCCGAGGAGACCCACATGAAACACACTCTGATGATCGCCCTGCTGGCCCTGGCCGGCTTCTCCAGCCTGCCCGCCGCCGCCGCAGAAGACACGGCCAATATCGAATCGGTCACGCTCGCCGCGCCGGAAAACATGTCGACGCCGGGCAAGCCCTGCCCCAAACCCGGGATGGGCAAGGGAGCGGGCATGGGCCCCGCCGCCGGAATGGGCCCGGGCATGCAAGGCATGATGATGGGCGAGGGCCGCGCCTGCCCGAAGTCTTCCTGCGGCTGCAAGATGCACGCGGACATGAGCCGCCGCGTCGAGCAACTGGAAAAGCGCATCGACGCCCTGCAGATGACGCTCGAAGTCCTGACACGCCAGGGCAAGTGATCGTCCGCGCCCGAGCGATCGACGGCCACCCGGCCAGGGCGCCGGGCGCGCCGGAGAAGCCATATTGCATTGCAGCAAATGCTTCTCAATAACCTGACCTTATAACCAAATACAAAAATTTGAGTGTTCCAGACCCGGCCGGGCGCATACCCTACCGGCCGCTCTGGTTTTTCCCCAGCTACCACAACCTTCCCGCAAGGGACTGATTTAAAGAGGTTTTTCCATGCGTTTGATTCTTCTCGGCGGCCCCGGCGCGGGCAAAGGCACCCAGGCCAACTACATCAAGGAACGCTACAACATTCCGCAAATCTCCACTGGCGACATGCTGCGCGCCGCCGTGAAGGCCGGCACTGAACTTGGTGTCGCCGCCAAGAAGATCATGGACGCGGGCGGCCTGGTCTCCGACGACATCATCATCGGTCTGGTGAAGGACCGCATCAAGGAAGCCGATTGCGCCAATGGCTTCCTGTTCGACGGCTTCCCCCGCACCATTCCCCAGGCTGACGCCATGAAGGCCGCCGGTGTGCCGATCGACGCCGTGGTCGAGATCGACGTGCCCGACGAGGAAATCATCAAGCGCATGTCCGGCCGCCGCGTCCACGTGGCTTCCGGCCGCACCTACCACGTCGTGTTCAACCCGCCCAAGGTCGACATGAAGGATGACGTCACCGGCGAGGACCTGATCCAGCGCGACGACGACAAGGAAGAGACCGTGAAGAAGCGCCTGGACGTCTACCACGCCCAGACCGAACCCCTGGTCAAGTACTACTCCGACTGGGGCAACACCGGTGCCGCCGGCGCGCCCAGGTACTTCAAGATCGCGGGCGTCGGCTCCGTCGACGGCATCCGTGACGCCTGTTTCGCCGCGCTCGACTCGGTGAAGAAGTAAGCATGTCCATTCCCGGTTTTTCCGCCTCCGACCTGGCACTGGCGAAAGCCTGCCTGAAGGAGCGCTTCGCCAAGGAAATCGAGATCCAGGAAGTGGAGACGGAAGTCCGTCTCTCTCCCGGAGACCGGGAACTCGCGCTCTGCCCCGCCCTGTACTGGAAGGAGGACGGCTGCGCCTTCGTGCTGTCGAAAACCGGGCCGGCGGCCTACCGGGCGATGTTCTTCTATTCCGTGAAGGATCGCTTCGGCACCGGCCAGGAGGAATACGACAACCTCGGCGACTGCATGATCACCCTGCTCAAGGTGCAGGAGGACGCGCACGCGAAGCGGGCGGCCGAGACCGGCATACGCTGACACTCATTCGAAAACGCGGCACGGCCGCGTTTTTTTCTGAATCAAGGAGCATTCCATGTCCAAGAAGAACGCCTTTTACGCACAATCCGGCGGTGTCACCGCCGTCATCAACGCTTCCGCCTGCGGCGTCATCGAAACCGCCCGCAAGCACGCCGACAAGATCGGCACCGTCTACGCCGGCCGCAACGGCATCATCGGCGCCCTGACCGAAGACCTGATCGACACCAGCCGCGAATCCGACGCCGACATCGCCGGCCTGCGCACCACCCCCTCCGGTGGTTTCGGCTCCTGCCGCTTCAAGCTCAAGAGCCTGGAAGCCAACAAGCGCGAATACGAGCGCCTGATCGAGGTCTTCAAGGCCCACGACATCGGCTACTTCTTCTACAACGGCGGCGGCGACTCCGCCGACACCTGCTTCAAGGTCTCGCAACTGTCCGAGGCCATGGGCTACCCCATCCAGGCCATCCACGTCCCCAAGACCGTGGACAACGATCTGCCCATCACCGACTGCTGCCCCGGTTTCGGCTCGGTCGCCAAGTACATCGCGGTGTCCACCCTGGAGGCGTCCTTCGACGTGCGTTCCATGGCCAAGACCTCCACCAAGATCTTCGTGGTCGAGGTGATGGGCCGTCATGCCGGCTGGATCGCCGCCGCCGGTGGCCTGGTCGCCGACCAGGGCATCCCGGTCGTCATCCTGTTCCCGGAAATCGAGTTCGACCAGGCCAAGTTCCTCGCCGCCGTCGACGCCAAGGTCAAGGAGCATGGCTTCTGCACCGTGGTGGTCTCCGAGGGCTGCCACTACCCCGACGGCAAGTTCCTCGCCGAGCAGGGCACGCGCGACGCCTTCGGCCACGCC
>CAZONS010000110.1:0-10261 GCA_964581195.1 uncultured Thiobacillus sp.
CGGCGCCATAGCCGATCACGCCCACCGTGCCGCCCTTCCAGTAGCCCTTGCGGTCTTCATAGGAGCGCTCCAGCTGGCCGAGCAGGTCGACCATCATCGTGTTGTCCTCGGCCAGGCGCTTGAGACCGCTGACGAAGGAGGGCCAGGGGCCGGTTTCGAGCGCATTCAGCAGGGGAGTCTTGGGCAGGGTGTTCATGGTCATCCTCCAGAGGATCGATGACCTAAAGCATAGTAAATCAGTCGGGTATACCAAGCTCGCCAGGCTCGGGGGAATGCCGCGTGGCCGCGTATATGTCTTTGGGTATATTCCCTATTGGGGAGTCAAGTTTATCCAGCCGTGTCCGATAGTTCGCGCATTCACCGTCTGGAGGGGCTGGCCATGTTGTTCGTATCGGGGAGCAAGTTCGAGCAGGCGCAGCAGCGCATTCTGCGGATGCAGGCGGAGAACGAGGCGTTGCGGGAAGAGGTGAGGCGGGCGGAAGCCGCGATCCTCACCGCTCAGGCCGAAAGACAGCAGGAAGGGCAGGATGGCCTGCTGACCGGGATGACCCCCCTCATCGGCAGCTTCAGCGATTCGCTCAAGGAGTCGCAGACCTCGCTGGCGGCGCTGGCCCAGGCCATGCGCCAGGAAACCGAGCAGATCGTCTCGGCCTGTACCTCGGTGGGCGACAACCTCGGCATCATCGAGCGCATGGCCGGCAGCCTGGACGTCTTCACGCAACGCCTGAACGCGACCTCGGAGCAGGTGGGCAAGCTGCACGACCGGACCGGCGAGATCGGCGGCATCGTCAAGCTGATCCAGGGCATCGCCGAGCAGACCAACCTGCTCGCCCTCAATGCCGCCATCGAGGCGGCCCGGGCCGGCGAATTCGGCCGGGGTTTCGCGGTCGTGGCCGACGAGGTGAGAAAGCTGGCCGACCGCACGCGCGGCGCCACCGACGAAATCTCCAGCCTGGTACGGACGGTGCAGGACGAGGCGACCCAGGTACGCAACCAGGTGCAGGTCGATCCGGAACACACCCGATTGTTTCAGCAGGATGGGCAACTGGCCTATCGCGGCATGAAGGCCCTGATGGACACCTCCGACCAGATGATCGGCACCATCGCCGCCAGCGCGCTCAGGAGTTTCGTGGAAACCGCGAAGGTGGATCACCTGGTGTTCAAGATGGAGATCTACAGGGTGTTCCTCGGGCTCTCGAACAAGACCGAGGGTGAATTCGCCAGCCACACCGGTTGCCGCCTCGGCAAGTGGTATTACGAGGGTGATGGCAAGAGCTGCTTCTCCAGACTGCCCGGCTACCAGAGCATCGAATCGCCGCATGTGGCCGTGCATCAGCATGGCGTCAGCGCGGTAAGGCATTTCCATGCCGGCAACCTGCGCGCGGGTTTGACGGAACTGGGCAAGATGGAAGCCGCCAGCGCCCTCGTCCTGCACAACCTGGAAATCATGGCGGACAGCGGTCAGAAGGATCCCGGCATCCTTTGCGCGCAGATGCACGCGCATTGAGCCTCGACCGAGGCCGGGCGTGTCGCGCGTGAGAGGGGATGCCATTAGTATTCCGCCTGACGCGACATGCGCGCACAGGGAGTTGCACCATGAACGAGACACACCGCCGTCGTCTGCTGCTGGTCGATGACGACCGCCTGATCCTGGCCACGCTGGCCCAGGGCTTGCGCCTGGCCGGCTATGACATCGAAACCGCCGACAGTGGCGGGGCGGCGCTGGAGCGCGTCGCCGCCGCGACCTTCGATCTCGCCGTGATGGACATCCGCATGCCCGGGATGAGCGGCGTCGAGACCGCGCGCCGCTTCGTCGAAGTGGGCGGTCCGCCCTGCCTGTTCCTTTCCGCCTATTCCGATATCGAGCAGGTGCGCGAGGCCGTGAACGAAGGGGCCCTGGGCTATGTGGTCAAACCGGTGGAGGTGTCGCACCTGATCCCCGCCCTGGAAACCGCCCTGGCCCGCGCCCGCGACATCGCCGCCCTCAGCCGGGCGCGGGAGCAACTGGAACGCGCCCTGGCCGGCGGGCGCCACACCAGCATCGCCATCGGCATCCTGATGGAGCGGCGGCGTCTCGCCGAGGCGAGCGCGTTTGCCGCCCTGCGCGACGCCGCCCGCGCCGAACGGCGCAAGGTGGACGACCACGCCGGCGAACTGGTCGCCGCGCTGGAACGCCTGAACCGGGACTGACGCATGGACCGGCCAGAGGCCGAGACGCCTGTTCGCGACCCTGTCGCCGCCGAGGATCCGATCCAGACCCGCTTTCGCCTTCTGGTGGAGCAGGCTCCCGACGGCATCTTCCTGGCCGATGGCGCGGGACGCTATCTCGACGTCAACGCGGCCGGAGCGCGCATGCTCGGCTACCGTCGCGAGGAGATTCTTGCGCGCGGCATCGCCGACATCATCGCGCCCGAGGAGATCCCCCGCATCCCCGGCGAAATGGCCCGCTTCGCCGATGGCGCGGTGGTGACTTCCGAATGGCGATTCCTGCGCAAGGACGGCAGCACCTTCCCCGGCGAGGTGGTCGCGCGCCGCCTGCCCGACGGCCATATCCAGGCCTTTCTGCGCGATATCGGCGAGCGCCGACGCGCGGAAGCGGCGCTGCGGGAAAGCGAATCCTTCTACCGCCAGACCCTGGAGTCGATTCCCGGCATGGTCTTCACCACGCGGCCGGACGGCTACTGCGACTATCAGAACCAGCAATGGGTCGATTACACGGGCATTCCGATGCGCGAGCATCTGGGCGACGGCTGGAATGCCCTGCTGCACCCCGACGACCGGCCCCGCGCGCTGGCCGCCTGGCGCGACGCGGTGGCGGAACGGGCGCCCTACGATCTGGAATACCGGGTACGCCGCCATGACGGCGTCTACGAATGGTTCCGGGTGATCGGCCGCCCCGTCCGCGACGAAGGCGGCGCCATTCAGCGCTGGCTGGGTGTCGCGGTGAACATCCAGCAGATCAAGCAGGTGAAGGACAATCTGGCCGTTCGCAACCGCGAACTGGAGGCGCTGCTCGACACCATGCCGGCCATGGTCTATGTCATGGATGCCGACCTGCGCTTCACCGCCATCAACCGCGCCGCCTGCGTGGCCATCGGGCGCGAGCCGCACGAGGTCATCGGGCGGGGAAATGAGGCTGTCCCGACGGGGGGATTCGCCCGCCTGGCCAGGAAGACCGACCAGTGGGTGAAGGAGAGCGGCCTGCCGGTCAGTGGCATGGAACTGTCCTGGCTGGATCGCTCGGGCATGATCCGCTGGCTGTCCGTCGCCAAGACCCCCCTCTTCGATGAGCGCGGCGGCTTCGCCGGGCTGGTGGGCATCAGTATCGACATCACCGAGCACAAACAGGCCGAGACGCGCCGCATCGCCGCCCTCGCGCGCCAGCGCGACAGCCTGGTGCGCGAGGTGCACCACCGCATCAAGAACCACCTGCAAGGCGTGTCCGGCCTGCTGAGCAATGCCATCCAGCACGAACCGGCGCTGGCCGCGCCCCTGGACATCGTGCGCCGCCGCATCCAGGCCATCGCCCAGGCGCATGGCCTGCGGGGGCAGCGTGAAGACGCGCGGATGCGCCTGTCCGACCTCGTCCATCTCATGCAAGCGTGCGCCACCCGGGGGCTGGACTGTCGACTGCCCAAGGAAGCCACCGACGCATTCATCGCCGAGCCCGCGGCCGTGCCTCTGGCGCTGGTGGTGAGCGAAGTCATCGCCAACGCCTGCAAGCATCAGAGCGAGGACGGGGACGGCCGACCCGTGCGGCTGAACCTGGAAGTCAGCGACGGCGCCGCCCGCATCCACATCCGCAACGGTCCCGCCCATCTGCCCCCGGGCTTCGATTTCGCGCGCGGCGCCGGCCTCGGCACCGGTCTGGAACTGGCCGCCATTCTGTTGCCCGACGCTGGCGCGCAATTGACCCTTCAACAGGCGGGCGACGAGGTGGTGGCCGTCCTGAGCCTGCGCGCGCCGGTGCTGGAAGCGTCGTGATCGTCCCGCGCCTCGCTTCGTGGGCGTATCGCCACGTTCAATTGGACCAGGGTGGCGGCTTGGGGGATTGCCTGTAATGGATGCGGCGAGCACAATCCAGGGCCCGCGACCCTGAATCCGTCGCGCTGATCACCCCAGGCCCCGCACTCGCCTGAATACGGACCCGCCCATGTCGGCGGTGTCGTTCATTCACGAGAAGGAGGCCTTGGCCGTGCGCTTGTCAGAGGGTGCGAATCCGGATCACGCCGGTACACCCATCCCCCCGCCCGTATCCACCCTTGCCCATCCCTGCGGTTTGCGCGCCCTGCCCTGTGCCGCGCTGATCGCGGCGGCCTGCCTGGCCGCCGCCGCGGCCGGCCATGCGTTGGCCGTGCCGCCGGGCGATGCCGCGCCGCTGTGGCCCGCCGCCGGGGTGGCGCTGGCGGTGGCCCTGATGCAGGGCGCGCGGTTCTGGCCGGCGATCTGGCTCGGGCTCTTCCTCGGCGGCCTGCCCTTCCATCTGGCGGACGGCAATGTCCTGCCGGCGCTGCTCCTGGCCAGTGGCGGGACGTTGCAGGCCCTGCTCGGCGCCGCCCTGACCCGGCATCTGTTCATCAAGCCGGCCGCCCTGTCGCGGCAGGTCTGCGTCGCCCAGTTCCTGTTGCTGGCCGGCCCGGTCGCCTGTCTGCTGTCGCCGACCCTGGGCGTGGCGACCCTGCTCGCGCGGGGCCAGGTGGCGATGGCGGATGCCGCGGGCCACTGGCTGGTGTGGTGGACGGGCGACAGCCTCGGCGTTCTCCTGATCGGCCCCCTGGCCCTGCTGGCCTGGCGGCGCGGGCGCCAGGCCCTGAGCGGCGGTCTCCTGCGCATCGGATTGCCGCTGGCGGTCACCGCCGTTCTATTGACCTTGCTGCTGGTGATCCTGGCCTACCTCGAGGAAAGCCGCTCCCGTGAACTGGGGCAGCGGCACATGGCGGCGGTGGCCGACAGGGCGTTCTCGCGCCTGCCCGCGATGGTCGAGTCGCTGCGCGGAGTCGAGCGTTTCTTCGCCGCCAGTGAAAGGGTGGACAAGACGGAATTCGCCCTCTTCACCGGACGGATCGCGCGCCGGGAGGGCCTGATCTCGCTCGACTGGGCCCCCCGTGTTCCGGCCGCCACGCTGGCGGCGTTCGAGGCCGAGGTTCGCCACGAGCAGGGCGCGGCCTACCGTGTGTACGAACTGGATGCCGCGGGCAAGCCCGTGCCGCTGGCTGACCGCGCGGTGCATTTCCCGGTGCGCTACAGCGCGCCGTCGAGTCGAAACGGTCATGTCCTCGGCCTCGACCACGCCTTTCAGACCGAGCGCCGGACGGCGATGACGCGGGCGATCGCCAGCGGCGATGTGGTGGCCGCCGATCTGGTGCCCTTGCTGCGCACGCCGCTGCGCGCCCTGCTGGTCTTCGTGCCCGTTTTCAGGGCCGGCCCTGACGCGCACTCGCCGGTGGGCGGGCATGTCCCGGCCGGTTTCGTGGTGGGCGTGTTCGATGTGCGCGCCCTGTTCGCGCCGCTGGCGCGCGCCGCCGCCCAGGCCGGCTTCGACTTCCGCGTCAGCGACGTGACGACCGGCGTGCCGGAGCGGCTGCTGGCCGGCAGCCAGAGTGTGGGCGCGCGCGCGCCCTGGCAACGCGAGATCGGTTTCGCCGGGCGCGCCTGGCGCCTGGAAATGTGGCACGCCGCGCCGGTCTGGCGGCCGGGCGCCAGTGTCGAGGCCAGGTTTGCCCTGACCTTGGCGATGCTGGCCGGTTTTCTGGTGGCGTTCACCACCCTGGGCGCCGCCGGCCGCGCCACCGCCACCGAGCTGGAAGTCGCCGAGCGCACCGCCGACCTGCGCCGGGAACTGGCCGCGCGCCAAGCGGCGGAGGCGGCCCTGCGCGAAAGCGAACGTAGCCTGGGCATCACCCTGCACTCCATCGGCGACGCGGTCATCGCCACGACCATGGAAGGCCGCGTCAGCCGCATGAATCCGGTCGCCGAACGTCTCACCGGCTGGCCCCTGGCCGAGGCGCTGGGCCGGCCGGTGGAAGAGATATTCCAGATCATCGACGAGGAAACGCGTCTGCCCGCCGAGATTCCCGTGGCCCGCGTGTTGAGCAGCGGAGAAATCCATGGCCTGGCCAGCCATACCGTGCTGATCGCGCGCGACGGCGGCGAGCGCGCCATCGCCGACAGCGCGGCACCCATCCGCGACGACGACGGAAGCCTGCATGGCGTCGTGCTGGTTTTCCATGACATCGAACGGGAGCGCGCGGCGGAGCGGGCATTGCGGGAGAGCGAGGCGCGCTACCGCAAGTTCATCACCCTGGCGCCGCTGGGCGTGTTCGTGCAGAGCGGGGGGCGCTTCGTCTTCCTCAATCCGAAGGCGTTGGAACTGCTCGGCGCCAGCGATGCCGCCCAGGTGCTGGGGCGGCCGACGCTCGATTTCGTGCATGAGGACAGCCGGGCGGCCGCGCGCGAGCGCATGGACCGCATCAGGCAGGACGGCGCCGAGGCGCCGCCGATGCAGCAATGTTGGCTGCGTCTGGACGGCACGCCCTTCCACGCCGAAGCCACAGCCGTGTACTGTCTGCACGAGGGCCAGCCGGGCGCGCTGGTCATGCTGCAGGACATCGGCGAACGCGTGCGCCACATCGAGGAGCTGACCCGGGCACGGGCGGAGGCGGATCAGGCCAATCGCGCCAAGTCCGCGTTCCTGGCGACCATGAGCCATGAGATCCGCACGCCGATGAACGGGGTCCTGGGCATGGTGGAAGTGCTGTCGCACAGTCGACTGAGCGCGCATCAGGCGGAACTGGTCACGACCATCCGCGATTCCGCCATCACCCTCCTGGGGCTCATCGACGACATCCTGGATTTCTCCAAGATCGAGGCCGGCAGGCTGGAGATCGAGCGGGCGCCGGTGTGCATCGGCGATCTCGTCGAGGGATTGTGCAACTCCCTGCTGGCCGTGGCGTCGCGCAGGGGGGTGGATCTGGCGGTCTTCGTCGATCCCGCCATCCCGGAGCGGGTGCTCTCCGACGATGTGCGCCTGCGTCAGATGCTCTACAACCTGATCGGCAACGCCATCAAGTTTTCCGGCGGCCGGCCCGAGCAGCGGGGACGGGTGGCGGTGCGCGTCGACAGGGTGGCGACGCGGCCGCCACGGTTGCGCTTCAGCATCGCCGACAACGGCATCGGCATGGCGCCGGAAGCCCTGGAGGGCCTGTTCACGCCGTTCACCCAGGCCGAGGTCGCCACCACCCGTCGCTACGGCGGCACCGGCCTGGGTCTGGCCATCTGCAAGCGGCTGGTCGACCTGATGGGGGGCGAGATCGCGGTGGACAGCACCCCCGGCGTGGGCAGCGTGTTCACGCTGACGCTGCCTTTGGAAGCCGCCGCCGAGCAGCCCGCGCGCGCCATCCCCGATCTCGCCGGACTCGATTGCGTGATCGTGCGCGATCCGGGCTACGAGGCGGACGACCTCGCCGCCTATCTGAGCCATGCCGGCGCCAGCGTCAAGCTTGCCGAGAGCGTGGACGAGGCGGCGCGATGGCTGCCTGATCTGGCCGAATCCGTGGTGCTCATCCGCAACGCCGGCTTGACGGGCGCGAGCGGCGAGGTGGCCATTCCCGGTGTGCGTCACCTGTCGATCACCCGCGGGCGCCGGCGCAGCGCACGGGTCGAATCGCCGGACAGCGTCACCCTGGACGGCAGCGCCCTGCGCCGCCAGGCCCTGCTGGGCGCGGTGGCGGTGGCCGCCGGCCGCGCCTCGCCGGAGGTCATCCAGGACAGTGGCGATTGGCTGTCGCTGGAGCAGGCGCCGGAGGCGCCGACCATCGCGGCGGCGAAGGCGCAGGGGCGCCTGATCCTGGTGGCCGAGGATGACCCGGTCAACCAGAAGGTGATCCAGCAACAGCTCGCCCTGCTCGGCCATGCCGCCGAGGTGGCGGAAAACGGCGCCGCAGCCCTGGCCGCCTGGCGGCAGGGTCGCCATGCCCTGTTGCTCACCGATCTGCACATGCCGGAGATGGACGGTTACGCCCTGTGTGAGGCCATCCGCCGCGAGGAGGCCGGCCGCTCGCGCATGCCGATCATCGCGCTCACCGCCAATGCCTTGCGTGGCGAGGCCAGCCGGGCGCGGGCCTGCGGCATGGACGAGTACCTGACCAAGCCGGTGGCGCTGCCCCTGCTGCGCACGACGCTGGAAAAATGGTTGCCGGCGCTGGAGGGGGGCCTGGCCGTGGGCGCGCCAGCCGTCGATCCGACCGTGCTGCATGGGCTGGTGGGCGACGCGCCCGCGGTCGTGGCGGAACTGCTGGGGGATTTCAGCGAGGCGTTGCCGCGCGATGCCGAATCACTCCGCGATGCCTGGCGCACCGGCAATGCCGCGACCATGGCCGGGATCGCCCACCGCTTGAAGTCTTCGTCCCGCGCCGTGGGCGCCCTCGTCCTGGGGCAGAACTGCGCCGCCCTGGAACGCGCCGCCTCGCTCAACGATACCGTCGCCATCGCCCGCTGCATGACGCTTTTCAACGTCGAATTCGCCCGGGTCAAGGACGAAGTCGCCCACCTGCTCGAACATTCCAGCGACAAATAGGGAGATCCTGTCATGCGTATCCTGTTGATCGACGACGATCCTTTCACGCTCAAACTGATCGGGCTGCAACTGAACATGCTCGGCCATGAGGTCGTGGCGCATACCGATGCGCGCGAGGCCCTGCCGCGACTGGAGAGCGGCGAGGTGGCCTTCGACGTGGTGCTGTGCGACCTGCAGATGCCGGAAATGGATGGTGTCGAATTCGTCCGCCACCTGGCCAACATCGCCTATGCCGGCGGTCTCGTGCTGGTCAGCGGTGAGGATGCGCGCATCCTGGATACCAGCGGCCGCCTGGCGCGCGAGCATGGCCTCGAAATCCTCGGCGCCTTGCGCAAGCCCGTCACCCCCGAGGCCCTCGAACAGGTTCTCGCCAGTCGCGGCCCGCGCCGGCAGAACGCGCCCGGGGCAAAGCCGGCGTCGTTGTCGGCGGAGGCGGTGGAACGGGCCATCGCCGAGGAGCGTCTGGTCTGCCATTACCAGCCCAAGGTGTCCCTGGCCACCGGCGAGGTGGTGGGCGTCGAGACCCTGGTGCGCCTGCGCCAGGACGACGGCGGCCTGATCTATCCCGACCGCTTCATCGGCGTCGCCGAGGAACACGGCCTGATCAACCGTCTCACCCGCGCCGTGTTCGCCAGCGCGCTCAGACAGGCCCGGATCTGGCGCGACGCGGACATCGACCTGCACGTCGCGGTGAACGTGTCCATGGATGACCTCGACGATCTCGCCTTTCCCGATTACATCGCTCACGAGGCGCGGCGGGCCGGGGTGCCGCTGACCAGCCTGGTGCTGGAAGTGACCGAATCCCGCCTGACCAAGGACCCGCGGCTGCCGCTGGACATCCTCGCGCGCCTGCGGCTGAAGCATATCGGCCTGTCGATCGACGATTTCGGCACCGGCTATTCCACCCTGACCCAACTGCGCGATCTGCCGTTCAATGAGCTGAATGTGGATCGCGGCTTCGTGCACTGCGCCTGTTGCGACAAGTCGTTGTGCGCCATCTTCGAGGCCAGCCTGGGCATGGCGCGGCAGCTCGGCATGCGGGCCGTCTCCGAGGGGGTGGAGGATGCCGCCGACTGGCTGTTCCTGCGCGCTTCCGGCTGCGACGTGGCGCAGGGTTACTTCATCGCCAGACCGATGCCGGCCGAGGAACTCGCGGGCTGGATCGATCGATGGCAGGCGCGCCTGCCGGAGTTGTACGGGGCCGACGCCTCCCGGGTCGCGGCCCAGGCGTCCTGAAGTTAGGCCCGGGTGCGCCGGTTGTGCGCCAGTCCGACGCCCAGCGCCAGGATGCCGCAGAGAAACAGGGCGGGGCGCACGCCCAGGGCGTTGGCGAGCGCGCCCACCGCCAGACTGCCGAGCGGGGCGATGCCGAGGAAGGCCATGGAGAAGGTGGCCATGACGCGGCCGCGCATGTCGTCACGCACCCAGGTCTGCAGCAGGGTGTTGCTGCCGGCGGCGATGAGGACGACGGCGAAACCCAGCGCCATCAGGATGGGGTAGGCGAGGGCATGCTGGGTGTTGAGGGCGAACAGGGTGAGCGCGGCGCCGGCCAGGGTGGCGGCCAGGGAGACGCGGCGGGCGAGGCCGTCGACGCTGGCGCGCGAGGCGAGGAACAGGCTGGCGGTCAGCGAGCCGGCGCCGGCGCTGCTGACCAGCAGGCCGAGGGTGCGGGCATCGCCGTCGAAA